>NZ_CP118108.1:255000-555000 GCF_028747985.1 Paenibacillus urinalis | reverse complement strand
GGGATATGGAGCTCAATACTTCTACCCTGAAGCTCTCGGTTAACGGGAAGGAAATGAAGCTGAATCTGAAAGAAAATGAGCTATTGGAGCTGCTAATGGTAAGGAAGCAGTCGATTACCTCCAAGGAGCAGATTATTGAGAAGCTGTGGGGCTTTGATTCTGATGTCGAGCACAACAATGTAGAGGTATATATCTCTTTTTTGCGTAAGAAGCTGAACTTCCTGAATTCTGCCGTCCGCATCAGCACCGTTCGAGGCGTTGGGTATGTGTTAGAGGTGAATACCTGATGTTTACCAAGCTTAGAAACCGGTTCCTGATCTTGAATCTCGTCATCATCTCGATCATTATGCTGGTTGCTTTTACCTCGATATATACGATTACGTATCGGGATGTTCAGCGAAATATTCATATGGAGCTGAATAAAGTAACGGATTCCTACACCCGGGACTTCAATCTTCCGCGCGGAGATCGTCCTGGTGGAGATCTAAGTATGGGAGGACCGGACGATGGTGAGTTCGGATTCGAAGGAGCACCACCCAAGCGCTCGATCTCTTTCATGCTGGAGACAGATCCTAACCTTACGATTACAGGTCGTGAGACTACACTTGAACTGGAGGAGACGTTCTATCCGCTTGCTCTGGATGCAGCCGTTGCGGAGAACAAAGCGAGTGGACAATTTGAACTGGATGGGAGTCACTGGACTTTTGAGATTCTTCAGACCAGCACAGGCTACATGCTCGTATTTCTCGATACCAGCTCACAGCAGGTTATCCTGACGAATCTGATCTATACCTTCGCGATTGTTGCACTCGTGATGCTGATCGTCATCTTCTTTACGAGCCGCTTCTTTGCCAACCGGTCCATTACACCGATTCAGGAGGCCTTTGACAAGCAGAAGCAGTTCATCGCCGACGCCTCTCATGAGTTAAAGACACCACTGACCATTATCAATACCAATACGGATGTTCTGCTGGCTAACAGTGAGGATCAGATCCGAGATCAGGAGAAATGGCTGTATTATATCAAGTCCGAAACGGAACGTATGACCAGACTGACCAATGATCTCCTATACCTGACGGAGATGGATGATTCTCGTGCGGGTATCCTGTATACGAAATTTGATATGAGCGAGGCGGTCGAAAATATTCTGTTAACGATGGAAGCCGTTATGTTCGAGAAGCAGGTTCACCTCAGCTATGAGATCGAACCCGGTCTTCAGGTAACCGGCGCGAGTGAGCAGATCAAGCAAGTAGTCATGATTCTGCTCGATAATGCCGTCAAATACACGAATGAGGGCGGCTCCGTTACTCTCACTCTAAAAAAACTGCAGCAAGAGGTCGTCTTATCCGTCACGAATACCGGTGAAGGTATTGCTCCAGAGCATTTGTCGCGAATATTCGACCGCTTCTATCGGACAGATTCCGGGAGAGCGCGCAAGCAAGGGGGGTACGGACTGGGTCTCGCCATTGCGAAGTCGATTGTGGAGCAGCACAAGGGCAGGATTTATGCCAAGAGCACCGTAGGTGAATCGACTACATTTTATGTGCACCTATCCTAGCATTGCTGCTTAATATAGTGAATTAACATTTAACTTGCTTAACGTTTCATTGCGTAAGTGACCAATATCTTTCCTTGAGAAAATATTCCATATATAATGGGGTAAGATCAGTACAGTCGAACTTCATATGTGGAGACGAAGGAGGGAATACGTATGGATCAGCGGATCAACCTCTACCCAGAGGAGCTGCAGCAGATTTCGCGCCAGTTCACTCAGGCATCCCAGAATGGACAAACGGTGGTGCAGCAGCTGAACAAGATGATTCTTGAATCGGAGGGTCAGTGGGAAGGCGAGCGGCAGCGGGAATTTCTCCAGCGGATTCAGGAGAGTCTCACCTCCGTCCAATCCTACTTGAGTGGGTTGCAGGAGACAGGTACGCAGCTGCAGCAGACGGCAGTTCATTTTCAAAATGCGGACCAAAGCAGATAATACAGCAACACAACAAAGAAGCCGTGGACAAATACCAAGTCCACGGCTTCTTTTACTTACTTTAATCGAGATCCTCACCATTGGAAGCGATGACCTTCTGATACCAGCCGAAGCTTTTCTTCTTATATCGATCGAGTGTTCCCTTGCCATGATCATCCTGATCCACATAGATGAATCCATAACGTTTGGACATCTCGGAAGTGGAAGCACTGATGATATCAATGACACCCCAGCTTGTATAACCCATCAGATCTACGCCATCCATTACCGCTTCCTTCATCTGCTGAATGTGCTGGCGGAAATAATCAATCCGGTAGTCATCTTGGATGGAACCATCCGGTTCTACTGTATCTCTTGCTCCCAACCCATTCTCCACAACAAACAGAGGCAGCTGATAGCGATCATACATTTCCTTCAAGGCAACTCGTAGTCCAATCGGATCCAACTGCCACCCCCACTCTGTTCGTGGGAGATTCGGATTACGGATCGTACTGTACAGATTACCGCCGGTAACTCCGTACTCCTCCGGATTCACCGCAGAGACGAGCGAGGTGTAATAGCTGAACGATATGAAATCAACGGTGTGCTGCTTCAGCAGATCCAGATCACCCGGCTCCATATGAACAGATACCCCATGCTCTGCCCAATATCTCGCCATGTAAGGAGGATAGCTTCCTCTAACCTGTACATCGGTATGCAGTAGATTGAGCTGATTATCGATCTGTGTCTGAAGCACATCCTCAGGCTTGGACGTTGCCGGGTAATGAATCATGCGGGCAAGCATGCAGCCAATCTTGAACTCTGAATTGATCTCGCGGGCGAGCTTCGTTACTCTACTACTGGCTACAAATTGATGATGCAAAGCTTGGTACGAAGCCTGCATTGGATTCTCTACCCGGTCCTCTACAATGCCTCCGCCGGTGAACGGCTCGATAATCGTGGTGTTGATCTCGTTAAAGGTCAGCCAGTATTTGACCTTATCCTTGTATCGATTCATTACCGTATCCGCATACCTAACGAAATGGTCGATGACTTCACGTCCGGCCCAGCCCCCGTAATTAAGCACTAGGTTCATTGGCATTTCATAGTGAGACAGTGTGACCAACGGCTCGATGTTGTTTTTTCTCAGCTCATCAAACACCTCATCGTAGAATCGCAGACCTTCCTCGTTTGGCGTCAGGTCGTCTCCATTTGGAAAAATACGCGGCCAATTGATAGACAAACGGAATACTTTAAGTCCCAGCTCGGCAAATAAAGCAATATCTTCTTTGAAACGATGGTAAAAATCGATTCCGTAGCGCTTAGGGTAACCTTCCGCACTGCGATGTGCCATTGCCTTCTGTATGGAATCACTCGTTACATGCATCAATTCCTTGAGATTAACATAGTCCTTCTTATCGAAGTATGGGACCATGTCCGCTGTAGACAAGCCTTTGCCGCCTGCATCATAGGCACCTTCAGCTTGATTGGCCGCAATGGCACCTCCCCATAGAAAGTCTTTAGAAAAACCCTGTACATTCTGCATTTTGTATATCTCTCCTCTCAAATTACAGCCTAGCTGCTAACACAGCTTCCCCTGTTCTGATATCGCCAAGCTTCAAGGGTCTGATCTCTGTATAATCCGCCGTATTGGTGACAACCATCGCTGTTGTGATATCGTAGTTCTCTGCGATTTTATCCAGTTCAAAGGTAAGCAGCTCATCCCCCGCCTGCACCCGGTCGCCCGTTGCCACATGAGATTCAAAATATTGCCCCCGCAGCTTGACGGTATTAATACCGACATGAATTAAGAGCTCCATTCCGTTGTCACTGCGAACGACGATAGCATGCTTCGTCTTGAATACATTCATAACCGTGCCTGTAACCGGAGACGCTAGCTTGCCAATGGAAGGTACAAAGGCCACACCTTTACCCATCAGCTCTTCACCAAAGGTAGGATCATTAACTTCCGAGAGCGGAACCGCCTTCCCTGTCATTGGCGCAACGGCTGTTGCATCCTCAGTCGGTACCGGGGTCTCCGGCAGCTCGGATACGACTGCCGCTTCCTTCGCTACGGGTACAGATGTTGTTTCTGTTGTTTCAGTTGCTGCAACAGATGATGCTGAAGCTGTAACATCTGACTTTCCTGTTGTTTCTTGCTCTGCTTCTTCCTCACGTATTCCGAAGATGACTGTCATAATGACAGCAACGCCAAAAGCAAGAATCATCGCAATCAAGGAATACCAGAAGGTTTGACCTACCAGAGCTGGCAAGCCAGGCAAGCCCCCATTTCCGGCCAATACGTAAGCTTTTGCACCGAAGGCAAGTCCGAATCCGCCGCCCACGGCACTACCGATCATGGCCGCCGCAAAAGGCCGTTTATATTTCATGTTAATACCGTACATTGCCGGTTCTGTTACACCCATGAGTGCAGTGAAGCTGGTGGACAGAGCAACAGATTTCAGGTTCTTGTCCTTCGCTCGGATAAATACCCCAAGCGTCGCGCCCGCTTGCCCCATGTTGGAGATGTAAGTAAGCGGCAGGAACTTGTCAAAACCAAGCGTAGCGATGTTGCTCAGAATAACAGGCACAAGTGCATAGTGCATCCCTGTCATCGTAATAACCGCCATCGCTCCCCCAAGAACAATACCTGCAATCAGTCCGCCCTCATCAAGCAGCCAGTTGATTCCACCGGACAGCCCGCTTCCGATTACCGTCCCCAGTGGACCAATCGCGATGAGTGTGACTGGAACCATAATTAGCAGTGAAATGAGAGGTACTAAGAGCAGCTTTAATGCAGAAGGGATGATCTTGTCTACCCACTTTTCTACATAAGACAGAATCCAGACTGCTAGCAGCACGGGAATGACAGACGACGCATACGACACTGCCGTAACCGGAATGCCTAAGAAGGATACCGCTGCTTCGCCTGACAAGAGGGTGCCCATATCCGGATACATGAGCGCGGTACTAAGGGCTAGGGCAACAAACGGATTGCTGCCAAATTTCCGAGCCGCACTAGCTGCAATCAGCATAGGCAGGAAGTAGAATACCCCGTCACCGATCGCGGATAAGATCCGGTATGTATCGGTTCCGACGGAGATCCAGCCTAATGATGACAGCAGGGCCAGCAGCCCTTTGAGTAAACCCGCTGCCGTAATGGCAGGAAGCATAGGTGCGAAGACGCCTGCTATCGTTTCGAATATTTTCAGGATCACATTTTGCTTCTTATCCGGTTTTTTCGTTTGCTCGCTCTCTTTTGCTTGTGCAAGCTCTGGATACTCTTTCACCATGGCATCGAATACCTTCGGTACTTCGTTACCGATAATGACCTGGAATTGGTCTCCTGACACATTTGTGCCCATGACCTTCTCGATCTTTTTAAATGAATGGCTGTCGACCTTGTCATGATCTTTAAGCTCAAACCGTAAACGCGTAATGCAGTGATATACAGAATTGACGTTATCCACGCCGCCGACAGACTTGATAATCTCCTGCGCCGCTTTTTGATGACTCATCTTAGATTCCCCCTGATCTTTTTGCGCATAAAAAAATACCCGAACGAAACCAGCACACCATGTATCGCATGCAAGAACTCATCCGGGTATTGCCTGATTGAACAGTAACAAGCCCTGTATAAATCTATTTCATAATAACTTTAGCTGACTCATGAAATGGATTCGTTGTATATTTATTTTTTGTGTTTCATCAATCGTTCCAGATGCAGCGTCAAGTATAACTGCTCCGAGTGCGTCATCTCATACTGATAATGCTTGAGGATGAACGTCTCGATTTTCTCTATACACTTAAACGTTGATGGATAATTCTTTCGTACCACTTCATATAAATACTCCTCTGTATCATCATACGATGAATGGGTAATCACACGCTGGCAGAAGTATTTGAGATGCGTAATGAATCGGAAATAGTTGACGGAATCCTCATCAAACTCTACGTTAAAATGATATTTGATAATATTCATGATCTCCTGCAGCAGCTGCATGAGATGCGTCACATCATTCATGGAGTCGTTGACTTCTGCATTGATGAAGTGCAGAGCGATATTGCAAATCTCCTCTTTGGGAAAATCAATCCCGAGTCTCTCCTTGATCAAGGTCAGTGCATCCGCGGCTACATCATATTCCGCCTTGTAAAAATGCTGCACTTCCCATGTCAGTGGGTTACGAGTAATTTGCCCTTTCGTTAACCGCTGCACTGCAAAATGGATATGGTCAGATAAAGAAACGTAAATCCCATCGCTGATCGACTTGTTCAGCTGCGTGCGCGTGAGACTGACGATATCGTCTGTAACCTGCAAAATTTCTGCGGGCACTTCGGCCACAATCGCCTTGAATCTCTCGTATATGGACGAATCCTGCAAACGGAATATTTTCTCGATGCGTCCTTCGTCGATGGTGTCGCCAACCTTGAACTGAAAACCAATTCCTCGGCCGAGAATCAGCAGCTCCTGGTCCTTGTCATCCATCGTGCTTACAATATTGTTGTTGAATATCTGTTTAATGATCACATGAACCACCACTTTTTTGAGGAATAAAAAAAGGGCAAAACGACAACGGGTATATACAAAGATATCCCCATTGTGGTTTTGCCCGCATTACCGGTAACAAGCCTCGCAAATACCTTAACACAAGCTGAAAACGGTGTCAACATGGTGGGTCTTCCCAGTAACCTAAGCAGATCCATGATCATACTATCGTCTCACTGTCCCACTCTTAGTGAATAGGATGTCCACCTAAGCCTCTTTTAAACGTGCAGAGAACTGCTCCTCTTCCTGATCCACAAATCCCATGAATACGATCTCCTCAATATCCTCATGATTGAAACCGTACGTATAATCCGGGTTGATATACCCTTCCGGATACAAACATCCGATATAGTCAAAAGTTCGCGGTGGCTCGGTCATCATAATCTGCTTGCGCCCGTAAATAACCAGCTTCTTGGATCCTTCCTTCAATCGGACGATGGAGCCGTTAGGGAGCGGTGTTTCTGAATTGTTCATTGTTAGCTATACCTCCTTTAACCATGCTGAGCAGTCTGCTGATCTCCATTCGGAGCGCTGCTTCCTTGATGAATTCGTCTAATCCAATAGTACCGATGGAGCTCCATGATGAAATGAAACAGTACAAAAGCGAGCATCGAGTACACACACATCAGGACAATGACAACGGTGTTCTCACTCACAAACATCAATGACAGGTTCGCGAGCAAATATCCGAGTCCGGCGATCATCGTTAACGGCAGCAGATGCAGCCCCTTACGCTCTTCCTGCTGCTTCTTCTCTGGTGGGGTCCGGAGCTTCCGCAGATGAGAACGCACATAGTGATACAGTGCAAATCCATAAACGGCAAAAGAACCGATCGCATACCATGGGGTCGTTAACTCCAGACTGCTATATGCAAACTTCTGCGTTGCCAGCATCAGACCAAGTGATGCTACAATACCGAACACGCCCCTGAACAGAATATAGTTCAGCTGCAGCCTCCGGGGAATTGCCATCATTGCAAGGGCCCAACCATTCATGACAGCAAGCGGCGGGAACAACAGATAGGCATAGAGCGGCTCGTATGGTGCGCTTAAGATCGGAATAATCAAGAACACGTTTAAGAAAAAAAGCACGAGAATACCGGCATTTAGCCGGATGGTGCTTACCGGATACAGCGAGAGATACGTCTCAAACTTTGTCCGGTCATAGTCTGTTCCTTCCCAGTTACGGTTCTGAGTCTGAGACTTATGCAGCTTACTATGCTTCGCCATCTATTTAAACCAGCCCGATACGGTAGACCAGGCCTCTTTCGCTCCATGCTTAACAACATCCTTCAAGGAGTCGTCCTCTCCATCCTTGTCGAGATCCATGTCCATCTTAATGCCCTCGGCAAGATACGTCAGTCCCACGGATACACCAAGTCCGACAGCCCCGACAGCTAGGACAGGTGCTGCCGCAGGCATCACTGCTGCTGTCAGCAGTGTAGCTCCAACCGTTGTTGCTCCCCCGACGACGACATTTCCGATAATATCTCCGGCAACCTTGTCAGTCGAAGCGTTGTTTGCGAGATTTTCTTTGGTATCGGTAAACACATCAATACCGACGCTTGCCCAGCCCAGCTTATCCTTCAGCGCTGCCTTGGCTCCGTACATCGGATCAGCCATGGAATAGATCTCTTTAATTTTGGGAGAGGCAGTTCCATTCGCAATCTTAGCTTCCATATCGCGTAAATAATAAATCTTGTAGTTTCTAGGTCTTCCATTAATCATGGGATTATTCCGAACCGAATCATAGCTGTCACGAACGAGAATTCTCGGGCTTCTCCGATCCAGCTGCTGTCTGACCATGTATCCGTTATGTACCTTATACCCGAGCCGCGCTACGGCAGCTGCCCCCATAACCGTCCCTGTAATGTTGCCAAGACCATCAATTGGTGCCATTGGATTAAAGCCTGTTATGCCAATACCGCCGCCGGACTGGTCCTCCTGTTCAAACTGCTGACGAGTAGTGTTCACAAAATTGGACAGCTCCTGCATATTCTGAGCTGCTGTCTGGAAATTGCGCTGATGCGCCTGATACATCCCTATGATGGCCTCACGGTTGCCTGTCTGCCAGGCCGCGCCATTCAGCGCATTCATCAGTGCGGTATCCACCTGTGTCAGCTGCTGCGCTACCTGCTCCAGCTGCTGAACCAGCGTGTTCAGATACGCCGATGTCATTACAATCCGAGTCATGCTTCTCCTCCTCTAGATCTGCTCCAATCCTTCAACTTGGCGTAAGAACAGACAGTGTTCGTGTCGTTATCAGATATAGGGTCTGTATAAATTTGGCTCCGTTACCGGATATCCTTGTGCGAGATTCCGCTCTGCATCCTGAATGAATAACCAGTTTCCCTGAGGACTTCCTATATAATAAATAGTTGCCGAACGAAGCTCTGTTCCGCGAATGACTGCCTCGAACGTTCCCTGCTGCCGGGACGAAGCACAGGCTTCCATCAATGCGGGGAATAACGGAGTAGAGCTCTGCACCATTTGATCATTTTGCAGAATAGATTGCAGCATCGTGTCATCTGGATGGCCCAGCTGATTTATCATTCGATTCAGAGTCTCTGTATGCATCGTTATTCGTCCACTCTGCTCTTGCACGTCAGGCAGCAGCAGACTATCCCCCATACGGGATACGAACGCCTCAAGTCCTTCCTCAAGCGCCGTAAACAGCACTTCTCCTGTCTCTGAGGTCCACTTCATTTCAGTAACCTCGGTTCCGGATAGGAAGCCATATATAATAGTAGATTCGCCATTCGCTGTGCAGGATCTAAGAATCGTCACTGCGCTGCTGTATTTGCAGCTCTTTAACAACTCCAGCAGGACAGCGTCAAGGATGATCTCTCTACCCTCCATAGCGAGCAGCCCTGCATCCTCCAAGCCCTTTGCGATCTGAGCATAGCGTTGTTCCGGCGAAATTTCTACTCCTCGTTCCACATCCGCTTCATAGATCTTCGACCATGCTTCTCCTTCTGGTATATCCATGAGCTGGAACAAAAACGCCGCCTCCGCAGCGGTTAATTGGACTGTATAAGATGATGACAACCATTCGTCCTCCTTCTATAGCAAAAGCAGCTTCAATTTATTGTAGGGTGATTTAGAGCAGGACTCAATCACTCCTTACGCCCATGTCCTGCGTCCTATATTTTTAAATAGATACACATTTAGGAAATCCTTGAATCGATGAGCATATAAAAAACGCAGAATATCTTCTGCCAGTGCCTTATAGCGGCGTCCTGTCATTAGAAGATATCTGCGTTTATCGTTGTATTGCTGTATTCATGTGCCTGGCCATTTGCCTTATCAATCAGGCTCAGGCTTCTGCTTATCTCAGTGTTTTTAGTGCTCCGCTCCAAGCTACCGTTTGATCCAGCATCGCATTCACATTTGTCAAATGCAGCTCTTGTGGCTTGAACACCGATCCGTTCTCAAAATCAGTGAACAGGGACAATGTTGGATGCACGCGAACGTCAGCAACGGATAGCTCGCCAAGGATCCCGCGAAGATGCTCTGCTGCACGAGCCCCGCCTGTTGAGCCATAGCTTACAATACCGGCAGCCTTGTTATTCCACGCTTCACGCGCAAAGTCAATCGCGTTCTTCAGTGCTCCTGTAATACTGTGATTGTACTCCTGCACGATGAATACAAATCCGTCCAGGCTATTCAGCTTATCATTCCAAGCAGCAATGCCTGGTTCCGAGCCGTCTGTAGTACCGAGGAACGGCAATTTGTAGTCCGCAATATCGACGATCTCATAATTCGCATCTCCGCGCTTGTCAGCAATTGCCTTTACCCATTCTCCTACTTGCGGACTTACGCGTCCTTCCCGTGTACTTCCCAGAATAATACCGATGTTTAACTTCGTCATTGTCTCTTCCTCCTTGGTTTCTTTTCCAAATAATCGATCTATAAAACCCATTCTCTACACCACCTGTATTTCGATTTGCTAAAAGCAAAAGATGCATTAAGTTACTTTATGTAAGTAATTGTAGTAATTATATTATGTATTGTCAAGTAAGTAATTAAATAAAATATAGATTGTTTTTTCTCACCCTATATAATGAGCAGTTCAATAAGCCCCCGACCAGCGAAGTGATCCCTTGACTATGCCTACATTCTATCCATTTATATGTTGTCACTGTATAGAAACATACCTATGCCTTTTATTCTGCTCAAAAAAGCCTGAAAGATTCATTGCTGATCCTCCAGGCTGCTAACTACAACATATGTTTTATTATAAAGTGAAGCTCGTTATGCGAGATACCGAGCAAGAAATTGGGTGATTTACATTTTATAGTATAATCTACTTCCACTCTCCTGGCTAGCTGCCCAATTCATGTTCTTCAAGATAAGCGGTCATTTTCTCCTCAAGCCTGCTGTCTACTTTATGCTTTACCCCATCTTTCGAAGAACCCGTGACGATGGCAATTTCGCCATAAAGCAGCTTCTCCGCTTCTTTAAGAAATTGCTGGTCTCTTAAGCTGATCGTCTTTTTACCGCTCTGGATGGCAAGAAATCTTTTGGCGTGGATGACTTTAATCAGATATACAAGGTCCTTGCTGCCGGACGACTTGATATAATCTTCATAATGATCGTCAATAGATATGCTCGTACACTGCTCTGCGATGTCCTCTATGAACACATATACCTCATTTAACAGCTGATGTGCTTCTTCTTGTGCCATAACAGGGCGCATAAAAATCGTTGTATCCGTCGGCGTATAAATCGTTTCTGTGCTGAACAGCGGCGTCAAAGTGTAATATTGCTTATCCTGATCCAGAATCGGTAGCGCACCAATGGATTGGATCTGACATACGCCATTATTGCCGTAAATTACATAATCATCTACATGATACATTCGATCTCTTCCTCCATAATACATATTATACTATTCGCATTAACATACTTGGTTTAAATTTGTAATAGAAGCAATTGGTTTAGAACTGATTGATCATTAAAAGATGATAATCAGCGCTGAATCCCTTCATTTCCGATAGCTGATAGATTAAGAATACACTTTTAGACGCCGCATAAGTCAAGCTTTTTTTGTACATATGAATGCAAAAAAAGAGCATCGGATTAGTTGTCCGAATGCTCTATTAGGCAGTAAGAATCTACATTTTCGCTCGTTTATAGAAGAGAGTTACTGTTTGTATATGACACCTAGCTGATCCAGCTCATCCCCTGCTCTTCCATAAAAACCGGCAATATACCAGCCATCTGGAGCACTAAGCACCATCTGTTCTGAGGTAGCCTGTCCACCAGATACGGTATTCCCTAGGTTCGTCGTGAGCTGCACATAAAAGATCCGCTTCCCTCCGCTGCGCGTGCCTTGACCGATAACAGCCTGGGTCACATATTCATTCGCCGCCAGATTAAGGGTGTTCGCCGTTGCCGTCCCGCCATGCGCAAGTACCGTTCCATCCTCATACACGGTGGACACACCATCCACTCTGCTGCCGCTGTGGATCGTAACAGAGCTCATTCTTGAATCCGGAATCTGATTCAGATCGTTAAATCCGATTCCTCCCGATCCTCCAATGCTTGAGCTCATCTGCACATCTGGAGAAGTGGAGTAGGCAAATTCAGCCGTAATCGGATAGTGGTCAGACAGCTGCTCTCCCGTACTCGTCAAGAAGTAGGTGTCTTCAATCCGGAAGGACTCCGCATTTAATTGAAGCGCACTGCTGCCACGGTACAATATTTTGTCCACGATTTCGAAGTTAGGTCCGTTCACATCAGACTCATCCATCAGTGCTTCCCCGTCTGCCGGAATCTCACCGCCCCGCACCAGATCTACCCAGGGATCGCTTAATCCGTTACGCGTCATCAAGAGCTCGATATTATCGTCTGCACGGGTGTATCTCGTATTCGTATCGCCAAAGACGATCACGGCATTCCCTTCCGAATGCTGCTCTATATAATTGGACAACTGCTCTATGTTGCTGCGTCGTGCAGCAAGAGACTGTGCGTCCGAGCCCGCATCAGCGTGCAGATTATACACATCAATCTTGACACCAGGTTCAATCTCATAGGTCATGAACGTAAATCCTTTTGGCGTCAGCTCGTCACTTCCACTGTCAAACAGACCATGGCGATCATTCCAGGTGATTCGCTGCAGATCCCGATAGGGATATTTGGACAAGCTGTTCAGCCCGCTTCCAAAACCAGCGACCCCGCTGCTTGGTGTCAGATACGGATGTGTCACCTCAGAGATCAGCTCAGCATGATAGTTGAAATCCTCCTGAACGTTGATAATATCGTACGCATTCAGTTTCGGAGAAATCTGCACCGTATATTCTGCCGGATTAGAGCTTGAGAAAATATCAGGCAGGCCACCGACGTTGTAGCTGAGCACATTAAAGGAGCCTGTCTGGATCTCTGCTTCCGCCGCAGCCACTGGCTGTGAAGCCATAGGAATCGAAGTGAACAATACTAGTGCCGGCAGCAGGCTGCGCAGGCATTTGGATTTTAAATTCATTTTTTTAACCTCCTGGTCTTCGTGGATTTTATTTCGAGCTTAATTCAGTCCCAGCAATGGATGAGCAACACCGTCCTTCGCCTGTAACGTATGAATCGATCTCAATCTAGCATTAGGCTCCAGCACGCAGCAATATGATAATTGCCACCTTATATAAAAATAGGACAATTCCAAGTATGATTAGCTATTTTTGTATTTTTCGAGCTGCAATTTTACATTCTGTTAATACAAATCGTGAATGATTCGGTCGAATCCTGTCCATTGCATCGGTTATGCTCGAGAGTGGGAGGAGAGTCGATTTGAAAAAGCGGAATTCTGTATTTGCAAACCTGGCCATTTCTCATGTATCCATCGTTCTTGTTATCGTTCTGTTGCTGTGCTCTGCCTTCTATGTCTTTTTCACGAACAATTATAAGGAAGAGCTTCATAGCAAAAATAGAATTATGATGCAAAACACGGCCCAAACGATTGAATCTAACGTGCTGAAGAGAGTCGAACAGATCTATCTCGACATCTCTCTCGATAAGAGCGCAGATCTTCGTTTATTTGCTGATTCCTCCTACACCGGGCATCTCAGCAAGGTCATTGACCTGCACGAGCTGATCAAGTCCAAGGTAACGAACAATTCGGATCTTATCCATGCGGTTCATCTCTACTATCCGGATGAACGGATCATGCTGTCTTCAAACCATGGGCTGAATTATAACGCCGATCAAGGAAGCGGCTCTGTATATTTTGCAGACTGGATCAACGGCATGCAAGCCAGCAAGGACAGCAGTTTATGGACAACAACCCGGCTGGTGCCTCAGGATATCTACTCCAGTCAGCTGGACAGCAATGCGAGTGCCTTATTCACATATGTACACAGCTATCCCGTTCAGTCCTCCGGACATGACAGCGACCTGCTGATTGCCATTGATGTGAAGGAGAGCGCAGTCAGCTCCATCATTCAGCGGATGATGCCGTCGCAGTATAAGGACACCTATACTCTGGATTCGTCGGGAATGACGATAAGCGATGTAAGCAAGGGAAGTATCGGTGTCTACCGGGATTATGATTCGGGGGTACGCAGAGCGCTTATGTCTGAGACCCCGTCGGGAAGCTTCAAGGAAAATATTCATCACACCGACTATGTCGTTTCATATCAAACGCTTGAGACAACCGGCTGGAAGGTTTACAGCGCAGTGCCCGCCAGCACTTTTTATGCGCAGTCAGACTTTATTCAGAAGCTGATTGTCGGCATCTGCCTGTTTGCCATTCTGCTCGGCACCATTTTATCCGGCATATTGGCACTCGCCAGCTACAATCCGATCAAGCGCATCGTGAACAAAATCAAGGAATCTGCAGATCATGCCCCGGATCAGGTTCAGAATGAATACGGCCTCATTGATACGGCTTTTAGTAAGCTGAGCAGTAAGGTCAGCAGTCTGGAAGAGACGCTAATGGCAAACAGCTCCGTCATTAAGCATAATGTGGTGCTGAACATGCTTCGTAACGCCTACACCCCTGAAGAATTGGCAGAAGAGCTGCCTTTTCTCGGTATCCCGCAGTCATATACACATTACTGCTGCCTGCTGCTGAATCAGGGGGAGGCTGGCAATGCTCTTGATCACACCAAGGAGACATTTGCCTATCCTATCGTGAACGAGCTGAATGCTGCCTTCCTGCATGAGCACTATCTGATTGCTGAGGAGCTGCCGGACAATAAAGTGGCGCTCATTGTATGCACGAATACAGCAGGCGATTCACTGCTGAAGCAGATATCAGACCTGCTGCTCTCTTCTGACAGAAGCCAATATTATAGAAATATTCAAATATCCTGGGGCTGCTGGGTGCAGGAGATGAAGGAGATCCATCTCAGCTATAGCGAGGCAGTGACACTGATGAAATATGGTTACTTCCTGCCGGAGCAGACTATTCTGAAGGACCGCCTGATTCTCACACGAGAAAATAGTGTTGAAGAGATCCCTCAGTCTATGCTGGGCAGGTTCAGAGATAAGCTGCAGAACCGGCAGTCGGAAGATATTATCGGAGCAGTCGATGCCTTGATCAGAACTTTGCAGGAAGGAACATACCCTGCTCACTACTGCCATTTTATCCTGGCAAATATCGTATTTATGTACTCCGATCATCTGAAGAGCATCCGTTATAAGCCACCAGGTGATGAACATGCGGATCTGTATCAGCAGTATCTTCAGCTGAATCATATCCATGAATTTCGAGTATGGATTACCGAGTCCATCGCCACATTCACTGCCCAGATGGATAAAAGAAGCAGTGAAAGGGCCGTTTCCAGCATTGAACTCGCGAAGCAGTATATCGACCTCCATCTGTCGGAGGATCTGTCGCTTGATGCCGTGGCGGCAAAAGTGTTCATCAGCCCGAAGTATTTGAGCCGGCTCTTCAAGGAGGAGCTCGGGGTCACCTACACTGAATATGTCACCACTCAGCGGCTCGAAAAGGCAAAAACGCTGATCGAAAGTAACCACATGACGATCGAGCAGGTGGCGAGCACGGTTGGCTATGGAACCTCCGCCTATTTTATTAAGAAATTCAAGGAAACGTACGGCTGTACGCCGCGCAACTACATGCGCAGCATCGCTGAGCATATGTAGAGATGTGCTGAGGAGCAAGCTACATGTTCACAGATGAACACGTGAGAGGTCTCGCGCCTTGCGCATGATCATGCTCTGATAAACGCTTATTACCTATGCCGTATGTTTAGGATTCAATCTTTGTTTAAGGCAGGTTTTTACATGATGATGAAATTCATTCCGTCTCTTACTACTCTAATTGCCCTAATGAGCATACTCAGCGGTTGTGATACGAAGCCGGATGCAGCGTCCGGCCCAGCAGATCCACAAACCTCTACCTCCGCGAGCTCGCCGCGTTACCAGATTTCATGGACGATGCATCTCAATCTGCCGGTGCCAGAGGATGCTGAGATGGTTCAGCAGGTGGAGAATCAGTTCAATGTGGATCTGAACATCTGGAATATTGAGAACAACCGTTATGAAGCACTGCTCGATAAGAAGCTCGCGCAAGGCGAAATTCCGGATCTGTTCAGGGTGAGACAGCCGCAGGACCTGCTGAGGTATCAGCAGCAAGGACTGCTCGCGGAAATTCCCGAGGACATGCTGAAGGAATATGCGCCCAACATTATGAAGGCTCTCGAAGCCTATGCTCCGGACTATCAGGACGATGGAATGATTGATGGCAAATATTACGGTATTCCTGGTATCAATCCGACCAATATTTATCGTATGCCTGTCGTCTATCGCCAGGACTGGCTCGATAAGCTCGGTCTGCCTGTGCCGGATACACTGGATGAATTCGAACAAGTCATCTACGCATTTGCGAACGAAGATCCGGATGGCAACGGTCAGAAGGATACCTACGGCTTGTCCAGACAAGGAATGAATGTCGTGTTCGGTGCCTTCGGCCAGATCGTGTTCGCGGATCAGCTCTATTTTGGCAATAAGGATGGGAAGCTCGTCATCGGTGCACTGGAGCCCGAAATGAAAGAAGCACTGCAGTATCTTCGTAAATGGTACCGGGATGGTGTCATCGACCCTGAATTTATTACAGGTGAGAATAAAGGAGGCTATAAGCATCTCTCTCATGCCTTCATTGATGGGAGAATCGGCATGACCTCCATGGGCAACTATTATCACTGGATTCAAGACGGGGATTACATGACACTAAATGCATATGGTGAGGAGGCGCCCGTAGAGGCCGCATTTAATGCGAAGGAATTAAGCGTCAAAAATCCGCAGGCCCGAATTACTTTTGGCCGCCCCTTCAGCGGACCCGATGGACAGCGGGGCTCCCAGGCTTATGATATGCTAATGAGCTTTACAGCCATTGGTGCAGACGCCGCGAAAGAGCCCGGCAAAATGGAGGAAATTCTAAAGATACTAGACTACGTCAGCGCGAATCCCGATGTGGAACAATATACTTCCATGATTCATGGTATTCAGGGAAAGCATTGGCGATGGGCAGGAGACTCTCAAGAGGATGTCATCGTGCTCCCTCCTTACGACAAGATGTTCAGCTATCAGAATAGTATTGGCGCTAACATCGGAATGACCGTGCCCCTCATGCCTACTTCCCGAAGAGAGCAGTGGGCCTCTACGCTGGATCTCGATCAGGATGGCATATACAATGCATTGGAGGTCGCAACACCCTCTCTGACAGATAAAGGACCCGATCTGGTTCAATTGAAAAACAAGGCCTATATCTCAATCATTACGGGAGAGAAGCCACTGCGTTACTTCGACGACTTTGTACAGGAATTTATGGCAGCCGGTGGAGCAGAGGTGATTCAGGAAGCGAATGAGTGGTACTCCAAGCATGCAGTGAAGTTGGATGCAGAGCGTTGAGTGTTGAGAGTTGAGCCATAACACACCGCTTCATCTTCATAGAAAGATCAGCTCTGTGCGTAATTTGTAGGTGGGATAAGGGTTAAATACGGGTAAGGAATACTAGACCTGTAAAGGAGGCCGATATGTTTTTTGACAACTGGTATTCTCTATTCCGTATCATTATCGTCGGCATGCTCAGCTATTTCGCACTGATCCTCATGCTCCGTACATCCAGCAATCGCACACTTTCCCAGATGAACGCATTTGATTTTACCGTATCGGTTGCCGTTGGTTCAGTGCTTGCTACCGTCATTTTGGATGCGAATATCTCCTTGGCAGAAGGACTAACCGCATTCCTTCTCCTTCTAGGACTTCAATTTGTCGTGAGCTGGCTGTCCATGAAGTTCTCCTCGCTGAATAAGCTCATCAAGTCGGAGCCTCATTTATTGTTCTATCACGGACAGTTTGTGGACAAAGCTTTGAAGAAGACCCGTATTCAAAAAGATGATATCTACCAGGCCGCGCGAAGCGAAGGGCTGGACAGCATGGACTCCGTCGCTGCTGTTGTGCTGGAGCCAAACGGAAGCCTATCGATTGTGGAAGCTGCTGACACAGCAGCAGCCGAAGCATTGAAGCCTGTCCAAGAGTCATAACTACCTCTCTGCTCTTCTCCTCTATTCGATATGCAATACGGGCGAGATCTCAATTATCTCGCTCCTGATTATTTCGCACAGCAGCATAAAAAGGCGCCTTTCACGAAGTCCCTCGTAAAAGGCGCCTAGTTTTATTTCGCTTCCGATTTCACTTGATCCAGCATTTTGTCGTTAAATCCGAACATCCAGGTTAATACAAAGGTAATTGCCATCGCTGTCAGATTACACAAAATGTACCATGGAAGCTGACTGTTCAGATACAGGAGTGTGCCTGGAATAACTGTGATCGCCATCCCGGTTGCCTCCAGCTTGAGCAGGGAGGCCATGAAGCCGCCAATCCCACCACCGATAAGACCCATAATAAAGGGCTTCACATAACGCAGATTTACTCCGAAAATAGCCGGCTCTGATATGCCGAGAAATGCGGAAAAAGAGGATGGCAGCGACAAAGCCTTCAGCTTGTTGTTCTTGGTCTTCAGACCAACGGCCAGACAGGCCGCACCCTGAGCGGCCATAGCACTTGTCACAATGGCGTTGAACGGGTTGCTTCCCGTTTGCTCCAGCAGCTGAATCTCCAGAAAGTTAAAGATATGATGCACTCCGGTCACCACAATAATCTGGTTGAAGAAGCCGATCACAAGGCCCGCAATGCCGAGCGGCAGGTCGAGCAGGAATGTAGTTACGTTAAGAACAACCTCTTCCAGCGAATGGAAGATCGGTCCAATTGCAAACAGGCCGAGAATAATCATCACAAGCAGCGTTACGAATGGGGTAACAATCAAGTCTATTGCTTCCGGGATCCTCTTTCTCAAATATCGCTCAAACTTAGCGCCAAGAAGACCGATGAAGAAGGCCGGCAGAACGGAGCCCTGGTATCCAACCACCGGAATAAATCCGAAAATTTCTAATGCCTCCGCTGAGCCGTTCGCAACGCTATACGCATTCGGCAGCGCCGGGTTGACGAGCATCAGTCCGAGAACGATACCCAGCACCGGACTTCCACCAAATACTTTGAATGCGGACCAGGCCACAAGTGCAGGCAGGAAGGCAAAGGCCGTATCAGTCAGCACCTGTGTAAGCATGAGGAAATTCGCCGAAATATCATCCGGGGTCAAACCGAACCAGGCAAGGACTGTTTCTTGTGTCAGCAGACCACGAAGTCCCATGAACAGGCCGGTAGCGACCAATACTGGAATAATCGGCACAAAAACATCTCCAAAGGTGCGGATAGACCGTTGAAACATATTTCCAGATTTTTTCGCTTCAGATTTCAGGTCCTCCTTGCTCGTACTCTCCAGACCCAGAGCTTCCACCGCTTCAAAAATCTGATTTACAGTGCCAGTTCCGAAAATAATCTGATACTGACCGGAATTGAAGAACGCACCTTTAACCTTGTCGATGTTCTCTACTTTGTTCTGGTCGATCTTCTGCTGGTCATGAACCATAATGCGAAGCCGTGTCGCACAATGGGCAAAGGAAGCGATGTTCTCCCTTCCGCCGATGGCTTCTACTACCTGCTTAGCGATTTCACGGTTATCTGCTGCCATATTCAATCCTTCCCTTCTATATCATTTACGGCTTGAGTCAAATCCCATTTAGTGACCTTTAAGCCGGCAATTCCATGATTTGAAAAAAATCGAATTCCTTTGCTGCCTGACTGAGGAAAAATGCGGCTTGTAAACACTTCTTCACCGTCATTGATGAACAGCTCGACGGAGGAGGTGTCTACAAACAGATGAAATTTGACGTTTCTTCCATCCAATCTGCAGGATCGCGCGGTTCCGTACTCACTGCCAATCCGTTCACCAGATGCGGAGCGATCCATCGTAAGCTTGCCAAGCGTCACATCATACCTGATAACCGTGCGCTCGGTTTCACCCACTCGGATCTCCACACCGACCGCTTCAGCATCAATACCTCTGAACTCACATATCAGTTCGTATGCGATTCCGTCTATTTCGTCGTAGGATTTGGTCTCACTGGATAAAGTGTCCTGTACTCCAGCTTGCTTTCCCCGAAGCTTCTTCAGCTCCTCTACAGGCATCTGAGTGAGTTTGCCGTTCCGAAGCTCTAGCGCTCTAGGTAATGTCAGGCAGTGTGCCCATCCATGCTGATCAGTGGGATATCCGATTTCGGGCTGTCCCATCCAGGCAACCAGAATTCGTCGTCCCTGCTCATCCTCCATCGTCTGGGGAGCATAATAATCAAAACCTCGGTCCAACTCATGAAAAACGCCGTGTTCAAACTCCAGGGTCTCCCGATTCAGTGGTTTTCCCGTAATATAACCGGATTGATAAATGTTTTGATAATGATCCCCCTCAGCCTCCAGTCCCTGCGGACAAAAGATAAGAACCCCCTGTCCGTTCAGCTCAAAGTAATCGGGGCATTCCCACATGTAACCAAATTCCTTCAGCCCGGTTCCCAGCTCACCTGCAAACATCCAATCGACCAGATTCGAAGATGTATACAGAACAGCGGTTCCGGTCAGATCCATCCTCTGGGCGCCGATAATACAGCGGTAACCATCCTCGTCTCTCCACACCTTAGGATCCCGAAAGTGCTCTGTGTACCCTTCCGGCACATGGTCGATGAGGGGCTTGTTAAGCTTCGTAATATTTCCTTCTGCGTCCATGACAGCCATACATTGATATGGGCGCCTATTCCAGTTGTCATCCCGGGTGTTTCCCGTATAGATCAAATGCAGCTTTTCGTCCTTCACGATCCCGCTCCCCGAGTAAGCTCCCAGCGAATCATAGGGTGCACTCGGCTCAATGGCAATACCAGCGTTACGCCAAAATGCCAGATCCTTTGAGGCAGTGTGATACCAATATTTGAGACCATGATAGGTGCCCAGCGGGAACCACTGATAAAAGAGGTGATATTCTCCTGCATAATAAGCGAATCCATTAGGATCGTTTAATAGTCCGGTCAGGGGCTGTATATGGTAGGTCTGCCTCCAGCTGCTGTCCTTAACCCGTTTTTGCAATGCAGCGATTTCTTCCAGAGGAGCCTGATCTAGACGGCGGTATTTGAGTTCTCTGTCCATTGCCCTCTCCTTCCCTTTCAATCTGTCCGTTTGCTCTCAATTTGCGATCTATGCTGTGGCAGCTAAATGGAACCGGTTCCAATCAGCTGTAAAAATAATGAACTCAAGTTCCAAAGTTATGCCAAACTACCTTGGAACCGGTTCCGTCGTTTTCAGTATATAAGAGTTTATTTTATGTTGTCAACGCTTTCTCGTTCCATAAATTCATAGTGCAGGATGGTAAGGAGGTCGATTGACTCTTCTTGGACAAGCTTGATCACTTGGCGTGCTGCCAAGCATCCTCCATCCCAATACTTATACTTCACGGTAGTCAGACTAGGATGTATCATCTCCGTTACGTCATAGCCGCCAAAGCCAGTCACTGAAAGATCTTGGGGAATATCAATTCCTCTCATATGAGCGGCCTTCATGACGCCAAGAGCAATATTATCCGTTGCGCACACAATGGCTGATGGACGGTTCGGGCCATCCAATATGCCCGAGGCCGCCTCCACAGCTGCAGACATTCTGAATCCGCTCTCGAAAAAATACGCCTCCGCCTTCTTCTGTTCCTTTAGTGCTTTTTGGAACCCGAGCTTTCGCTGAATCCCTACAGCAACGTCCTTCTCAGTTACACCTAAATACGCTATCCTGTGATGACCCTTGGATATAATATACTGACCGATGTCATAGCCTGCGGCATAATCGTTGTAAATAATGCTGTGCACATCCTGATGCTGCTGTCCGAGAAAAATAACTGGAATCCCTATTTCTTCAACCGCGTTTAAATGGGCTTCCGTAATTTCGGTTGCAAACAGAATAATTCCTGATATTTTTTGCCGAGCCAGATCATATAAGGCTTCGATTTCCCGAGAGAGGTTCTGGTTGGTATTAATAATCATCAGCTGATACCCGTTCTGCCGCAGCTCTTCATCCATTCCGGTCACGGTTTGCGAGACTGAGTAGGAATCGAGGCGCGGCACAATAGCACCAATCATGCTGGTCTTCTTCGCTTTCAGGCTTTGGGCAAAAGAGTTTGGAATATAGCCGGTCTCCTTGATAACCTGTTCGATTTTTCGCCGGGTCACATCACTGACTGACCCCCCGTTTAAATACCGGGATACTGTGCTCTTAGCCACTCCAGCAATTTTGGCAATATCTGAAATGGTGTTCTTCATGTGATTCCCCTCTTCACTTTTCTATGCTCCCCTAAATATAACATGCCGGAAAGCATGCGATTACCAAAAAGATTATTTTCAATCACAGGTCACCAAAAATTTCATTGAGTTTATTGGTCACTTTTTAAAGACGCTCTAAATTTATCTATTTTTCATATCGTGAAAGTAACGATGGCAGTGCGTAACAAAGGCCGTTGAAATCTGGGTCGGATAGAAGTATCTATGCCTTAATAAACCTATCGTTCGTGTAAATTTCCTATTCATAATTTTTAAGTGCTTCAACTTATTTTCATACAAGTCAACTGATGTTTGGGGGGTAAACGCTGCCCCTCGTCCATTTTTCACTAGCTGTAATATAGTTGTCGCTTCCTCTACTTCTACTTGATAAATCGGCGTATATCCTACTGATTTACAAGCTTGGTCGGTAAATTGACGGAAGCTAAACCGACTCGAGAGCCCGATAAACGGAAAATCGCCTAACTCCATCAAGTCAATTGTCCCTTTTGTAGTTTCTTCGAATGAGTTAGGTACCGTCAAAAATACCTCCTCCTCAAATAAAGGCACCCATTCCACATTTGAATGTTCAATTCGATCTGTCGTAATACATACATCGTATTTCCCATACTCAATAAATTGCTGCAAATTTTCTTTTGATAAGGGAACTTGTTCGCATTTTACATTTGGATAATCAGTCAAAAATAAATCTATAATATTTGTGAAAGTATATGGCAGCGTTGTAACAATAGATAAGCTTCCACCTCTTTCGCCCCTTCTTTCTTCTATTGAACGTTCTAAATTGCTGACTTCAGAGAAAATACGCTCCGCTCTTTTTAATAAAAACTCCCCATTTTCATTTAATAAAATTCGTTTGCCATTTCTAAAAAACAAATCCATTTCTAACTCAGACTCTAGATTTGTTATAGCTTTACTTAATGCCGGCTGTGAAATTAACAGTTCATTAGCCGCAAGTGACATGTTCCCTAATTTTGCTGTTGTATAAAAATATTTTAGCTTGACTAAGTCCAATTTTAACCCACCTTTTTTATAACTACAGGTTATATATAAATAAAATATATGTATTTCATATTATAAATGAACATGTTTAAAATAGGTAATGTCACTAATATGTGAACAATTTATGAATTTTATTTGACGTGCATGAGATCAGCTCGCCAAAAATTTCATAATTTTTGTCATTATTAACTGAGGGGGCTTTTTAATATGAGATTGAAGGATAAGGTTGCAGTTATTACAGGAGCAGCATCAGGTATGGGACAAGCCGAGGCTATTCGCTTTGCCAAGGAAGGTGCAAAAGTCGTCGTCGCGGATTTGAATTTAGAAGGTGCTCAGGCTGTTGCTAATGAGATTAAAGCATTTGGTGGAGATGCAATCGCCGTCGTAGTGAACGTTATGAAGACCGAGGATATTATAAACTGCGTAAATGTAACAGAAAGTACATTTGGACCTGTCGATATCTTAGTAAATAATGCCGGTGTATTTGACAAGTATGCTGCATCATTAGATACCACCTTGGACCAATGGAACTTCTTTTTAAATGTCAACCTAACAAGCGTATTCGAATTCTCAAATGCAGTATTGCCAAGCATGATCGAGCGCGGTACGGGATCGATTGTTAATATAGCTTCAGTAGCCGGTCTTGTTGCAGGCAAAGGCGGGGCTGCTTACACAGCCACCAAACATGGAGTTATCGGATATACAAAGCATCTATCTTCTGAATATGCTAGATACGGTATTAAAATTAACGCAATTTGTCCAGGAACAATTGAAACACCATTAGTTAAAGATGTGTTGGCCGGTATCCCTAAAGATCTTGTACCAACCCGTACTTTTGGACAAGTAGAACAAGTGGCCGATCTGGCGGTATTCTTAGCATCGGATGAAGCGAAATTCATGAGTGGTGTAGCTGTACCCATTGACGGTGGATTTACTATTCAATAATTCACAATTATTAAAGCGCTTCAATTTTCAAAAATTCTAAAGGAGGAGCAATCGTGCTTGCTTCTCCTTTGTCATGAGGTGGATAGATGAATAAGAAGGGGAAAATTCATTATGCTTGGTGGATCATGATTGCAAGTTCTGCGATTTATGCCGCAAGCGTAGGAATTATCGTCAGCTGTGCCGGTTTACTTTACCGCGCAGTAGCAGAAGATTTTGAAGTTGGTGTTTCCGAGATCAGTTTATACACGTCGTTAATGTATTTAACGATTACCGTGCTGCTTCCTTTTGCAGGGAAGATATTAAATAAGTTTGATATTCGCTATGTGTTGACACTTGCTGGACTTGTTAATGCTGTAGCTTTTGGCTTAATGGGTACTTATAACTCGGTGTTCCCATTTTATTTTTCTGGTATTGCTTTAGGTATTGGTAGTACGTTCTTAATCTACGGCTCAATCCCCCTAATCATGAACAACTGGTTCAAAGCTAAAGTTGGAACCACATTAGGGATCGCTATGGCATTTATGGGAATTGGCGGTGCGGTTTTTGCACAAATCACAGCCCTCTTCATCGAATCCATTGGCTGGCGCATGACCTATGTCGTCTTAGGTATGATCGTAGCCATTCTAATTTTGCCATTCTCTATTTTTGTCATTCGTTCGAAGCCCGAGGAATTGAATATGAAACCTTATGGTGCCGATGGAGCGAAAAAAACAGATTCTGAGCCTGCTGTACAAAAAACTGCAGAGACAGGCGTGACCAAAAGTGCTGCAATGAGGTCTCCAGCATTCTATTTGGTTATGCTCTTTACAGGTCTCTTTGGTCTGGCTTCGACAGTCAGCTTCCACGTACCAAACTTTGTACAATCAGTGGGATTCACCGCTGCCATGGCTGCAGTTGGTGTAACTTGTGTAACCATTGGTCAAACAGGCGGTAAATTTCTACTAGGTGCAATAAATGATAGATTCGGCATAAAAGCAGCTCTGTTTGTGGGGATCGGTAGTGGGATGATTGGTGTAATTGCACTACTTATTTCTGACTCGTTCGGAATAGGTATACTTTATGCTGGTGCACTGCTGTTCGGAATCGGATTCTCAGGCTCGACTTTACTTCCCCCTGTGGTCATACGTGAAGTATTCGGCGGGCGTGATTATGCTTCCATCTATACAACTATTATGTCGGCTTCCACATTAGGTGTCGCATTTGGTACAACATTATTTAGTTACCTTTATGACATCACAAGCTCTTACTATATCGTGTTCATTATCGTAATTGCGATATTTATTGTTTCAATTTCTTCAAGTTTATTTTCTTTAGCTTGGAAGAAAAGATTAAATGTCTAAGAACTAAACAATCCACTAACAAAATCTTCTGAGATTTTGTTAGTGGATTGTTTGTTGTGAGGAACCTAGGCGTCTAAACACCACTTGACGCGAAAAATTCTGAGAGAAACTGATAAAACAGCTGCTCTGTTGGCAGTAATTTTCGCTGCGTTGGGATGATCACACCTACAGTTCGAGTCACCTCAGGCCCGACGAGAGGAATTTTCACCGTGGAATGTGGAATGCTGTCAACCAAGGTGACCTCGGGCATCAGTGCAACACCCAGTCCTGCGGAGACCAAGCCCTTCAACGCATCGATATCATCCCCTTCGAAGGCAATATGGGGAGTAAACCCGATCTCACTGCAAGCCTTCAGCACAATCTCCCGAAAAATTGTCCCTTCGGGCAGTGTAACGAATGCATCATCCTGCATGTCGGACAATTGAATCGCCGTTCGATCCGCAAGCCGATGCTGAAGCGGCAATAGTGCCACAATACGTTCCGTGAAGAGAAGCTTGGACTGAATCTGAGGATCTTCACCAGGCAGCGGGGCAATCATAGCCAGATTAAATTCGCCATTAATGACACCGTCTATTAAATCCCGGTAAAGGGCCTGTCTCATCTGGAATCTGGCTTCCGGATACCGCTGACGGAAGGCATAGATGACGGTCGGCAGTACATGAGCGGCCAAGCTGATCGGAAATGCAATACGGACAACACCCTTCTCCGGATCCAAATATTCCTTCACTTCTCGTTCCGCCTCACCGATCATATTCATCACTTGCTCTACACGTGCCAGCAGTATTTTCCCGATTGGTGTCAGCTTCACTCGCCGTCCTTTGCGAATAAAGAGATCCACGCCAAGCTCGCTTTCCAGCTGAACGATCTGCCTGCTGACCGAAGATTGGGCAACGTGCAAAGCATTAGCTGCATCGGTTACATGCTCACGCCTCGCAACCTCAATAAAGTAACGCATCTGCCTAATCTCCATGGAACTCCCCCCTCCCCTTATGCGCAAAACGCATTAACTTTATCTTATCTATATATTGAAGCGATGAATTAGTTGAATTTAATATTAAACTACAATCAGATAAAGAGAAATAGGTAAACGACAAATGAATTCACACACATCAAAGGGAGTGGAACAATGAGTTTAGTGAAGGAAGTAGAGCAAGCACCAACGGGGCATGCAGATGCGGCACAGCAATACGTTAATGAGGTATTCGAAACCGTTCAGAAGCGAAACCCGGGTGAAACGGAATTCCATCAAGCAGTCAAAGAAGTTCTGATCTCCTTGATTCCTGTTCTGGCCCGTAATCCGCAGTACGTGAAGCACGCTATCCTGGATCGGTTGGTCGAACCGGACAGGCTCGTATCTTTCCGTGTGCCTTGGGTAGATGATCAGGGAACCGTTCAAGTGAACCGAGGATACCGTGTCCAATTCAGCAATGCGATCGGTCCTTACAAGGGCGGGCTCCGGTTCCATCCCTCGGTTAACGCGAGCATTATCAAATTTTTGGGATTTGAACAGATCTTCAAAAATTCGTTAACCGGTCAACCGATTGGCGGCGGTAAAGGCGGCTCTGACTTTGATCCCAAAGGAAAAACCGACCTCGAAATTATGCGCTTCTGCCAAAGCAACATGACCGAGCTGTCAAAACATATTGGACCGGATACAGATGTTCCTGCCGGCGACATTGGTGTCGGTGCCAGAGAAATCGGCTACATGTTCGGTCACTACAAGCGGCTGGTCGGTGCGTACGAAGCAGGTGTTCTTACCGGCAAAGGTATTGGATACGGCGGAAGCCTGGGACGTAAAGAAGCCACCGGCTACGGAGCGGTATACTTTGTGGAGCAGATGCTGCAGAATGCGGACCTCAGCTTCAACGGAAGCCGCGTCGTGGTATCAGGCTCAGGAAACGTCTCCATCTATGCCATGGAAAAAGCAATGCAGTTAGGCGCCAAAGTGGTCGCGTGCAGCGACTCCAGCGGCTATATTTATCATGAAGCAGGTATTAACCTGGATACAATCAAACGGCTGAAGGAAGTAGAGAATCGCAGATGCGAGGAGTATGTGCTTGAGCATCCGGATGCGATCTATGTTGCGGGCTGCTCCGGCATTTGGACGATTCCTTGTGATATCGCCTTGCCATGCGCGACTCAGAACGAAATAGACAAAGCTTCCGCTGAATTACTTGTCCACAATGGCGTGAAAGCCGTCGGCGAAGGTGCCAACATGCCTTCTACACTCGAAGCTGTGGATGTCTTCCTCGAGAACAATGTCTTATTCGCTCCCGCTAAAGCGGCGAATGCCGGCGGCGTATCCGTGTCGGCCTTGGAGATGGCACAGAATAGCGCAAGGCTATCCTGGACAATGGAGGAAGTCGATACGAAGCTGCAACAGATCATGAGCAATATTTATAACGAGTGTATGAGCGCTTCCGAGGAATACGGTCTTGCGGGCAACCTGGTCATTGGTGCCAATATTGCCGGGTTTGTCAAAGTGGCCGATGCGATGATTGCTCAAGGCGTTTAATGCGAGCTAATTGCTCAGGGCACCAATGAGAGGAGTATACAAACTTCTCTTAAAAAACATGAAGAATACAAACAGCTGCTGCCGATTACTGGCAACAGCTGTTGTGCGTTAAAGCGATATAATAAACTATCGTTCTAACACTTACTTCATACTTACTACAGGACAATGCGTAAGGACAACAACGTTCCAAGCAGAATACTTAGAGCCTGGTCCCTCCTGTGGCATCAATAAATTGACCCGTGATCCATCGTGCCTCCTCAGATGCTACAAACGCAACTACATCAGCGATGTCTTTCGTGGTGCCAACTCTTCCAAAAGCAGACATGGAAGCTGCTTCAGCATGAGCTTCTGGGTTGGCGAGCCATTCCTTGTTCATATCAGTAGCTGTAGTTCCAGGTCTTACTGCGTTAACCGTAATACCTCTTGATGCAAAAAGCGGAGCTAACGCTAAAGTGAGTGTCTCCACGGCTCCCTTCGAAGCTGAATAGATGGAATGCGTCGGACCGGCAACACGAGTAAAGCCAGTAGAAATGTTAATAATTCGACCACCGCTTCGCATAAATGGGCTAGCTGCTTGGGTAAGAAAGTATGGAGCTTTAAGATTAACATCTATAACATCATCAAACGTTTCAATTGATGTCTCTTCAAAAGGAATGGCCGGTGCAATACCTGCGTTATTGACTAAAATATCCAATTTCACAGATCCAATTTCCGAACGAACAGCATCTTCAAATGCAGCCCAGAGTTTTTTCACACCGGAAATACCAGTTGTCAATTCTGCTTCCAGAGCTACAGCCTTTGAGCCCAACGCCTTAATCTCTTCAACAACTTTATAAGCAGCCCCCCTATTACTCGCGTAATGAACGCCTATAAATTCTGCTCCGCCTGCAGCTAATTTTTTGGCTATTTCAGCCCCCATCCCACGACTAGCCCCTGTGATCAAAGCAACCTTACCACTGAATCTTCCTTCGCTTGTCGACATATGATCTACTCCTTATAAGTTAATTTGAACGATCTTTAATAAAAACTTCTCAAGCATAGCTTCTGGCACTAATCCCATACTTCGCTTTAGCAAATCCATGTTTTCTACATGAAGGAACCTCCTTGAAAAGAATCTCTATGTACGTCGATGGACGACTTCGATCTGATGAGCTGTAGATTTAGTAACGACCATTACGTTAATCTATATTATATGCTTCAATTCAATATTGTCAATATCATAATGACTATTATGTTACGAGTTTATTTTTCACTCTGATACATACTGTCATTGTTCCATTAAAAGGGCGTCAGCTGTATCACATTAGGCGATTACAATACGTTTTTTTGATGAAATATGCTATCAATGCAGGCCGGGTATAGCGCCTGATACATGCCAAAAGATCCAGAAGCTCAAAATCATGGTCAAACATCTGCTGATGCAGTCCCTTTTCCAATAGACTGGTCGCATTCTGTAACGTGTGTTATGATAATGTGGAGTATGAAGATAATAGAAGATAATAATTGGATAGGAAACAATTTAATATCAATCGTTATAAAACATATTGAGGTGATCTGACTGATGGGACGTAACCGCGAATTCGATGTGGATCAGGCATTGGACGCAGCACTTTGCGTTTTTTGGCGCAAAGGCTACGAGGGCGCGTCGTACACTGACCTAACGCAGGCCACGGGTGTTGAACGCCCCGCGCTTTACTCAGCGTTTGGCAACAAGGAGGCTTTGTTCCTCCGAGCTCTTGAGCGTTATTACAAGCATTATCATGATTTCTTTCCAACAGCAATGGAACTGCCGACCTCACGGGAGGTAGTCGCACACATCTTTCGCGGTGCCGCAGAATTGCAAACTCGTTACCCGGATCATAAGGGATGTTTATATGTACACGGTGACTTGGCTGGCTCAGACGATGCCGAACCTATTCGACGTGCACTGATTAATGCGCGTGCCGATGGAGAAGCTTCACTGCGTGATCGTTTAGAGCGGGCAAAGAAGGAGGGAGATTTACCGGAAACGGCGAACTGTACTGTGCTAGCTGCATTTGTAATGGCTGTGCTCCATGGTATGGCTGTTCAAGCCAAAGCTGGCTTCAGCCGCAATATGCTAGAGGCTGTGGCTGAGCAGGCTCTCTCTACCTGGCCTAGTAGTAATTCATCTACACTTTCCAGAGAAGTTCATCCTAATTCTTAGTGCTGCGAAATCTCCTCCATTAGATCATAGTGCTATTGGGTTCTTCATCAGATACATGGCTACAGCAGCGAGCGATCAGGACGGACTAACAAAGCATTCACCAGCTTAGCAAAGAAATACAAAAAAGGCTTCCGATATTGGAAGCTTTTGCTTTTTTGGATCTCTGATTATCTTTCGTAAATCTATCATATGATAATGGCCAACAAAGTAATATTTTCTATGAAGGTTAAGGTTTATGGACGCAATACTCCCTTTTTAAAGAACTAACTGCGTGGGTTAAGGATTGCGAGGATCTGATGATCCTCCCATTTTCCATTAATATGAACATTCTGTCGAGCGATGCCCTCTTTTTGAAAGCCAACCTTCTCAAGCACTCGAATTGAAGCGATATTATGCGTCATTGCCCCTGCTTCAATTCTATGTAATTTCAATTCATTGAAGCCATAGTCCACGGCTAGCCGAACAGCCTCTGTTGTATAGCCTCTACCGTTATTTTTTTGATCTAAGTCATATCCGATATATGCACTTTGAAGAGGGCCCCTCATCACTTGGAAAAGGCTGACCGTCCCCACTAACATATTATCGGAGTTTGTAAAGATCCCAAAATCATATGCTTGGTCATTCCGCCTATTTTCGACCTGCTTTTGGATACGCTTAAGCTGTCCTTCCATCGTATAAAAATCGTCCGTACGTGTAGGAGCGTAGCTTTCAAAAAAATTACGGTTCTCTTTCTGCAACTGGAGTAGTCCAGCGGCGTCATCGACGGAAATATATCTAATATGTATGTTGTCGCTTCTCAAAGTGAGCCACTCCTCTTTTAATAATAAGTTATTAAGCATTTCTCTCTGCAATTTTGTTGGTTTCTTTTATTACAATTGCGTACATACCAATAGGCTTATTTAGAAACAATTCTCCATTAGCTTCTTCGTTTGGTTGCTCTTTACTGTCTACTCTTCCTTAATATTATATAAAATGAACTTCAGTAGAATCAATTTCATAATACCTTTAGCTGCTTCAATCTACTAACATACGTTTCAGAGTAAAGAAGAGAACCCTCGATACATCCATGCTTGCAATGAATCAAGGGTTCTCTTCTATTTCCTTAGATTTACTTTATAACATTTATTCCTAACAGCACCAGAATCCCCATTCCGACAGCCCATACGACGATGGCAATCGTCTGCCAAATCATCACATATCGTTTCGATGCACCCGACGCGATACAGACTAATGCCGCGATATGGTCTCCGATCAACAAAGGACCTAGAAGCGACACTCCGGGAACACCGTACTTTTGGAATAGATTCTGTCCGCGTTCTAGACGTTTATTTTGTTTTTCTTGTTTACGTTCGGACGATTTTCTTCCTTGCAGCCACTGCCTTACGCGATCACTAGCCAGGATAACAACCATAACCGAGATCCAGTTTCCGACGATTGCCGCTACGATCGTCATCACTGCAGGGAACCCGACCGCAATCCCTACAGGTACTGCGAAGTAGCCTTCGAGAAAGGGGATCATTCCTACAAGCATAACCCCCAGGAATTGTAATATCGGATTCGAATCTTGCAGCTGTTGCAAAAATTGTTCCAACTTGCCATCATCCTTTTCTAATTTGTTTGAATTCTGCTTCCATTAGATCTTATAAGCCTTCATCGCTTTTTTAAGCTCCTTGATACTAGGGCGTTTGCCATACATCAGTACCCCAGTGCGATAGATCTTGGCCGACAACCAGCCGAACACCAGAATCGACGCAACCAACAGGATGAGCGACACCCAGATTTCCCATACCGCAATTTCTCCCATACCGATACGAAGAATCATCACCGTTGGAGAAGTAAACGGAACGAAGCTTGAGATTTGCACGAGCAGGCTGTTCGGCGTACTAAGGCTGAAGATTCCGATATAAAAAGCAACTAAGGACAGCATCGTCATTGGTGTCAGCGCCTGACCCAGCTCTTCGGTACGGCTGACAATGGAGCCGATGGCTGCGAACAGAACCGCATACAGGAAGAAGCCCAGAATATAGAATAAGAATCCATAGATCAGTACATCCAGATTCATGGTGGACAAGTCGATATCAATACTGCGAAGCAGCTCGATATTATGCGGCAGCATCAGGTTTCCGAAGATCACAAGCCCGAAGATTCCGATCTGCGTCAGGCTGAGCAGGAAGATCCCGATGATTTTGCCAAACATTTGTGTCAGCGGCGATACGCTCGTAATAAGAATCTCCATAATCCGCGAGCTCTTCTCTGCCGTAATTTCAGATGCAATCATATTTCCGGTCATAATAATGGAGAAGAAGAACAAGATCATTAGAACATACACGAAAACATAATCAACAGCTGCACTCTCTGCCTCTGCTCCCGCACCAGCAGCATCCTGTTCCACGCTTACCTCCTGAACATCAACCACCGCCGGAACACTGATCGCCTCAATCTGCTCAGGACTAAGCGCATCCTGTACGATCGATTTGGTCTTTGCATTTTGCAATCCGGTTTGGATGGTTGTCATGACTGCCGGGGACGGATTCGCATCCTCTGCATAATAGGTAGCCATCGGTGCTGTACCGTCTCCTGCAGCATGCAGCTCAACATATCCCTCAATCACTTCATCCGCGAGGTCCGTCTTGAGCTCTGGCGCATCTGCCTGTTCATAGGTTATGAAGTGGAGAGCCGGCACCTGCTGACTGGCCACAAACTCCTCAAGCGCCTGAGCCGATGCCTGCTGCTCACCCACAACAAGCCCAATCGCCGGGATATCGGCGGGAGCATTGCCCCCACTCTCTCCGTCATTGCCTGCAAACATATCAATTACATAAGGGATATTCATGCCGATGGTCATCAGTATAGCCAGAATCAATGTCGTTATTTTAAAAGCCTTCGTCTTGGCCTTCTGCTTGTAAGTAAAACCGATAATCGTCCCGAGTTTATTCATGTCCGGTTCCTACCTCCTTGATAAAGATTTGGTTAAGCGTAGGTTCTTTAATCTCAAAATGCTCGACCGTCGATTCCTGGAGTGCTTTTTGCAGAATCAATTGAGCCGCATCGGAGGAAGAGATTGTGATCAGATATCCTTTATCCATCTCTTCTACACGAGTTACGCCTGCAATCTTCTCAAGTCCGTTCAATCTATCCGTTGTTACAAGACGCACATGCTCCCGCGGATACCGTGATTTGACCTCCTGTATATTCCCCTGCACGACCGTGTTCGAACGATGGAGAATGGTGATGTTCTTACACAGCTCTTCCACATGCTCCATCCGGTGGGTTGAGAACAGAATCGAGGTGCCTTGATCCCGAAGCTCCTTGACCGTCGCTTTGAGCAGCTCGACATTAACCGGATCCAGTCCACTGAACGCTTCATCGAGGATCAATATTTGCGGATTATGCACGACAGCAGCGATAAAGCCCATCTTCTGCTGATTCCCTTTGGACAACTCTTCGATCCGTTTATCGTAGTACTCGGGGACTTCGAACCGCTCCAGCCAGTATCGTAGGCTCTGATCCGCGTCCTTTGCATTCATACCGCGCAGCCTGCCCAGATAGTTAATCTGCTCACTGACCTTGACCTTTGGATACATTCCGCGCTCTTCGGGCAGATAACCCATCATATGCTGCAATTCAGGGCTGTATTTTTTGCCGTTGTACAAAATTTCTCCGCCGTCAGGGTAGATTAGCCCCAGCACCATGCGCATCGTTGTTGTCTTCCCCGCTCCGTTGGCACCAAGCAGGCCGTATATTTCTCCTTCGCCTACTGTGAGTGTTACGCCGTTTACCGCTGTCTTGTCTCCGTACTGCTTCATTACTTGGCTCAGTTCTAATCGATTCATCGTATCTTCTCCCCCTTTTTCGTCTCCCAGCCTGCCGGACCATATCCTTCAATCCAATAGGCCAATATTTCATCCAGCTCTAGAATTCGGGCCTTCACTGGTGTAATGCCGGATTCGGATAGAATTTCCATGACGTCGCTCGTATGTGTCGTCACAATACGGCGGATACGCCCGGTCTCCTCTGACCAATCCACAACTCCCGGCAGATGCGCCGGCTTCATATCACCCTCGTACCAAATTTCTCTCCAGCTGTCCAGAAGCAGATCTTTCTCCACCATCCCGAGGGTATGCCCTCGATGCATGAGGATAATATAGTCAGCAAGCCGACGGATTTCATCAAGGATATGAGTTGCAATGATGACAGTCGTATTCCCTAGATCCATATAGCGCTGGAGTTCTGTTATCATCTGCTTCCAAGAGAAGGGGTCCAGTCCCGAAGAAGGTTCATCCAGGATGAGCAGCCTAGGCTGTACGGCAAGCGCTGCTGCAATTTCATATTTTCTGCGCTCCCCCTTCGACATCTTCTTCAGCTTGGACTTGGTAGGAACCTCAAACTTGCTCAGCAGTTCTTCGAACAAACCTTGGTTCCAATTGGGATACCAATAAGCCCGAAATTCAGCCGCTTCCATTGCCGTCATATGATCTTCATCTAGAATGGATTTCTCTGTTACCGAACTGATCTTCTCTCGAAGCTCTGGTGGAAGCTCTCCTTCCACTTCACTTCCGTACCAGAGGATCCTCCCCGAATCAGGCATGACAATCTTCTGCAGCATATTGAGCAGCGTGCTCTTGCCCGATCCGTTATGACCTACTATGGCATATATATATCCCTCGGCCAGCTCCATATTAATGGGCCCGATCGTTTTCTCTTTTCGGGATTTATATACCTCTTTCATTGTTATTACGGGAGCTTCTGTCATGACTGCTTCTCCTCCTTACCATCGTAGACCTCACGGAGCACCTCACTAAACCATGCGGTCAGCTCTTCCTTCGTACTGCCAACGGAGATGCCAACCTTGGCTGCCTGAACAAGCGCCTCCTTAACTGCCGTCAGCTTGAACTCGTTTCGCTCCTTCATTCCGACTTCAGCTACGAAAGTGCCCGTGCCTTGTTTTGTACGAAGAAGCCCTTCATTCTCCAGATCCTGATACACTCTTCGCACGGTAATTACACTGCAGCTTAGACTGCCTGCGAATTCACGAATAGACGGCAATAGCGTTCCCTCCTTAACCTGACCGGATATAATTAGTGAACGTAGCTGACTTTCAATCTGATGGTACAAGGGCTCCGCACTGTTCTCGTTAATTTGAATAGGTATATTCACAGGTTGCGCACCCCCTCAGCCTGTATAGGTTCATCCTTCATTGTTCTCATTTGTTCGTCTCCGTCCTGCTTCCTTAACTCAAATCCCTTTGTAACAATTGTCTACGAGTCAACTTGAAGCTGATCGTAAGACTGGCTGCAGCGATGAGCAGTATCCCCCACATCATCGGCGATAATAAACCATAATCCGCACTTTGCTGAAGTGTAATTTTAATCAAATTCTGGTCGAACATCGCAGCTAGCAATGATACGAGCAGAGTGAATAGCATCAGAGCCATGGTTTGAACAAAATATCGCTTGCCGCTGCAATTAAATTCCCAGTAGAAGTAGATCGAGTTAATGAACAGCCCGTACCCAATCCACATGATTGTGAACGCCAGGACCCCCGATAGTCCAAATTGCTCTCCTCGAAGAGCTGCTACATAGATCAAGCTGAAGAATGCAATTCCGTTAATTACAAAAGTGATTGCATTTGAATGATACGATTCAAGAGAAGGGCATCCACAGGAACAGGAATCCGTCTCATATAAGCAAGCATCTGTGTATATGAGTCCTCCTGTAAATAACGAAAGGACCTTCTTGAGAATAAAAAGCCTAAGAATGGGACGAATATAAGGAAGAAGTTATCTCCCATTAACGTATAGCCTTTATCCTTCAGTGCTTCATGCATGGAGGCGCCGCACATAATTGCCGCATACGCTGTGAACAACAGAGTCCAGATCCATTGAAGCCAATCTCGCCCCATTTCCTGCCTCGTCATCCACCAAGCTTGCTTCCTTACTTTCGAACTCATGCTGTATATCCTCCTCACCATTCCAGGTGTGATTACTGTATATATATTTATACACACTATACAAACTAAGCTCATACCAAGTCAACCTCTTTTTGTAAAAAAAAGAATGTACCCGCCTTTAAGCGTTACATTCTTTGTGTTTGTATATGGAAAAGTAGTCAACCTCTTGAGTATCCCAGGCAGTAGATATACAGCAACCGATTCATTCGCTGTAATGCTCAGGCTTCCGGCCACTTCGTGCTTCTCTCTGGATATCTCCTTCGCCTTCTCATAGATGACAAGCAGCTCAATGGCATACTGGTAAAATCGTTCACCCGGCTCAGTCAGGATCGTCTTCTTGCCAAGACGGTCAAACAGACGCAAGCTCAAATCCTGCTCCAAGGACTGAATATGCATCGTAACGGTGGATTGCGCATAGCTAAGCGCTTCTGCCGCTTTGGAGAAGCCTCCGTGCTTCACTACAGCACAAAATGTTTTGACATGCTTGATATCCATAGCGGTGCTCCTTTTATATCATCCTTTGCGAACAACCTTATCGGATCTTCTGATGATCATTATACCATCTGCTGTATTACAATGAATGAATTCAAGATGTGAGGAGGACCATTAATCCATGAAAAAAACAGAGTACCATGTGGCAATCGTCGGCGCTACCGGAGCTGTCGGAACTAAAATTAAGGAACTGCTTGAACAAGATACACATTTTGCAATCGGTCAATTGAAGCTGCTCTCCTCTCGGAGATCTGCAGGCACACTCATCTCGTTTCGAGATGAACAAATCCCGTGTGAAGAGCTGACAGCGTCCAGCTTTGAAGATGTAGATATCGCCTTTTTCAGCGCTGGCGGTGAGGTGTCAAGGCAATTCGTGCCTATTGCGGTGAGAAGCGGCGCGATCGTTATAGATAATACAAGTGAATTCCGTATGCATAAGGAAGTGCCGTTAGTGGTTCCTGAGGTCAATCCACATGTGCTGCAGACCCACCAAGGCATCGTATCCGTACCGAACTGCTCTGCCCTGCAAATGGTCACTGCTCTTACACCTATACACCACACTTACGGTCTCGAACGTATTATCGTCTCCACCTATCAGGCCGTATCGGGTTCAGGTGTCGGGGCTATAACCGAGCTGCTGTCCCAAGCGCAAGCCTCTCTTCAGGGAGAACCTGCTCAAGCTAACCTGCTGCCTGCCAAAAAAGATAAAAAGCATTATCCGATAGCATTCAACGTTCTGCCCCAGGTCGATGTATTCACAGACAATGACTATAGCTTCGAAGAGCAGAAGATGATGGATGAAACAAAAAAAATCATGGAGCTGCCCTTCTTAAAAATGGCTGCAACCTGTGTTCGCGTTCCTGTCGTCACTGGCCATTCCGAATCTGTATACATTGAGCTGGCAGCTCCTGCGTCCGTGAGTGAAATTCGTGAGCTGCTGTCCCGATCACCTGGTGTTGTCGTACAGGATAACCCTTCAGAGCAGTTATACCCCACGCCGCTGCAGGCAGCAGGAAGCCCTGATGTATTCGTCGGACGAATCCGCAAGGACCCGGATATTCCTAATGGATTCCATCTATGGATCGTTTCTGATAACCTGCTCAAAGGCGCTGCGTGGAATTCACTCCAAATCGCCCACAGCCTGATGGAACAGGATCTTATTTAATTTCAATGTCTTTACCTATAGAAAAAGGCCCGCCAACAATATGAACATGTTGTTGGCGGGCCTTTTTAAAACAAGTTTATATTCTCTTCAATAATTTAACCTGATAAATGCTATATGCTACGAATATTTAATCATGTGAATCATCCTAAGCACCTATAATGACTTCCCATACAGGCTTGGTATGACCGCCCGGATACATCACATAGAGAAGCGTATAGACAACAACCCCGGTAATGGCTGTAAAAAACCATACCATTGAGGTCACTCTCCCGAGCTTCCGATGCTTCGCATATTTCTCCTTGAAGCCCCAGACCAGGGTCGTAATCCCGAATACAGCAGCCACTGTTGCCAAAATAATATGAAAAATCAAAAATACATGGTAGAACAGCTTCAAATCATCTGGTCCACCCCACGAGGTATTACCAACAATAAAGGTACGGGAAGAATAGATGATAAAAAACAGGATCGCTGCCCAAGCTCCGGCAATCATCATTTTCTTATGTGCCTCTCGTTTACCCTTTACGATGAGATACCAGCCAATCCCTACCAGCACCGCACTGATCACAATAAAGGCGGTGCTTAGTGTTGGCAGTATGAAATCCAAGTCCATGTCTCTTCCCCCTCGAGTCTTCACCTGCTTGTAGTCGTTCCTTGAATGCCTTCGTGAATCGATCGCCCTTATAGACACCTTTATGCTTCAGTTCTGCCTGATACTTGTAAGGGAATATTCTCGTCATCCTCCTGACTTTCCTTCCGATACCACTGAAAGAACACGTATGCCAGCATCACGCCGAATATCAGCTCCTGGATCATCTTCATCACAATGCCGCCGACCTGCTGATCCTGCTGTGCGGTTGACAGGAAATTGAAGAACGAAGGGCCTCCGAGACCCTGCAGGCGAAGCTGCGTTTCTGGTGATACACAGTATCCCATCGCTGCTACCCAAGCATTAGGATTGCTATAGGTCTCATAGATAGATTCTGAGGCGAAAATAATCAGTCCGCAGGCTGGCGTAAGCAGCACCATGTTGAGGAAGATATATCCGATCTTGTGTAAACCTGATCCCCTGTCCCGCTCCGGTATCGGATGCACTAGCGATCCCCACATCAGCATGGCAGTAATGAACAAGACGATGTAATACAGCCGGTGCACGGTGAAATTGAGCATGACGTAATCATGAATGACCGGAATGTGATAGAAGGAGAATAGTCCATTAAACAGCAGTGCCGCTACGATCGGATGGGCAAGAAATGAAAACCACCGAACAGGACGATAATCCAGCGCTTTACGCCAGACCCATGCCGGGATTCCTCTCATAATGAGAGGTGGTGCCGCAATATAGGATAAGGCCATGCTAAGCATATGGAAGGTAAACATCGTATGGCCAAACAAGCTGATCGGACCGCCCTGTGCCATATACAAGATGAGCATCCCGCATAGAAACATCACTTTTTGCCGTGTCGTTGCCTTCTCACTTCCTCTTGCCTTCTCGGCAACCGGACCAATCACAACAAAATAAAGTGCAGTCATCATAATCATAAAAGCCAAAAACAGCGGGCTCCACAGATCATTAAAGCTGAAATATTGTAGACCGAGCATGACTCTCCTCCTCCTGCCTTACTCCGCGTAGAAGAATGGTAATGATTGGCTTTACGAAAATTCGAAAAGGCGGCGAAAGATTCGCCGCCTTCTTGCCTCACTTACCACCACATCCACAATAAGGCGGTAATAATGGCCGTAAAGGCCACGAAGAATCCGAATGCCATAAAGATGAGCGGGATCAGATGCCCTTTGTCCTTCATATGCATCCAATATGCCATCTGAATAATGACCTGAAGCACAGCCATGACCAGCAAAATAATAATCGTAAACGTATTATTCACACCGCCGGCAGCCACTGCAGCAAATGCAATTAGCGTAAGCGCAATCGAGAATATAAAGGCAACAATATGCTTCTCCGGTCCCTCCGGACGATGGCGATGCTTAACACCTTCCGCGCCCGAGCTTGATTGACCATTACCCGCCATGGATTAAACCACCTTCCCAAGCAGATATACGACCGTAAAGATGAAGACCCAGACCACGTCGATAAAGTGCCAGTAGATCGCCGACACATAAATCTTCGGTGCGGTTACGACCGTTAATCCTTTTTTGTACAGCTGTCCAATGAGAAGTCCGATCCAGCCTAGACCGAAGGCAACGTGAGCCCCGTGAAAGCCGACCAGCGTGTAGAACGCCGAACTGAATGCGCTCGTTGTCATACCAAATTCTTTATGAACAACATATTCGTAGAACTCATAGATTTCGATACCTAGAAAGACGAGTCCAAGCAGAATGGTAACGCCGAGCCAGCTAATGAGCGCTTTGACGTTATGCTTATGCATCGCCTGAATCGCAAATACGCTCGTCAAGCTGCTCACCAGCAGAGTGAAGGTTGCCGCTGCAACCAAGGGAAGATGAAACAGATCATTTGCTGTTGGCCCATCCAGTGTCTGGTTGCGAAGCGCCAGGAAGGTCGCGAATAGCGTACCGAACAGAACTGCTTCTCCACCCATGAATAGCCAGAAGCCAAGAATCTTGTTGCGGCCCTCCAGCGTTGCTTTTTCCGGTTCATGAGGCAGCTGACCATTTACAGCTTCTGCGTGTGGGTTTGTCATGCTTTTGCCCCCTTATCTTCCAGTTCCTCAGGCTCAATATGCCATCCATGGTCGTCATAGAGTGAGCGAACGATCATACAACCGAAAGTAATCCCCAGACCAATAATGACGACAATATAGTTATTGAACATAAAATTCATAAATGCATTGCCGAAGTCATCATTCGTAAACATCAGACCGAGACCCGCGATGAATATCCCTACGGACATTAGAAACGGTAATATGGTCGCCGAAGGCATATGGATCGGTCCGACCGGCTCAGCCGGAGTCATCTCTGAATGGCCAGCCATCTTCTCTTTCCAGTAAGCATCAATTCCACGTACGAGCGGAGTCTGTTTAAAGTTGTATTCTGGCGGAGGAGAAGGAATCGTCCATTCCAGTGTACGTCCATCCTCCCAAGGATCGTTGCCAGCATCAGCAGGCTTCAGTGAAGTCTTAACGATATTCACCAGGAACAAAATGACACCTACACCCATCATGAGTGCACCAACCGTACTGATCAGGTTCAGCATGTCAAAGCCCTGATTCGGTGCATAGGTTGCAACCCGCCGCTGCATCCCCATCAGACCGAGGAAGTGCTGAACGAAGAACGTAAGATGGAAGCCGATAATGAAGATCCAGAACGTAATCTTGCCCAGTCCCTCTGCGAGCACACGCCCGAACATCTTCGGCCACCAGTAGTGCAGACCGGAGAACAGTCCAAGGACAAGGCCACCTACAATGACGTAATGAAAGTGCGCGACGACAAAATATGTATCATGGAACTGAAAGTCTGCCGGTGCAGAGGCGAGCATGACGCCGGTTACCCCGCCCATGACAAAGGTAGGAACAAAGCCGATCGCGTACAGATTCGCAGACGTGAACCGGATTTGTCCGCCCCACATTGTAAACAGCCAGTTAAAGATCTTGATCCCCGTAGGTACCGCAATCAGCATTGTTGAGATCGAGAACAAGGCATTCGCTACCGTACCCATCCCTGTTGTAAACATATGATGCGCCCAAACCATGAAGCCAAGGAACGCAATCAGAATTGTTGCAAATACCATGGAGCTGTAACCGAACAATCTCTTTCTGGAGAAGGTCGGAATAACTTCGGAAATGATTCCGAATGCCGGCAGAATCAGGATATATACTTCAGGGTGACCGAAGATCCAGAAAATATGCTGCCATAATACCGGGTTACCTCCACCTGCAACATCGAAGAAGTTAGCTCCGAGGATTCGGTCAAAGGTTAGTAGAACAAGACCCACCGTAATGGCTGGGAAAGCAAACAGAATAATGGCGGATGTTATAAATGTCGTCCAGGCAAACATCGGCATTCTCATAAAAGACATCCCGGGTGCACGCATCGTAATAATCGTAGCAAGGAAGTTGATGCCCCCGATCAGCGTGCCAAGACCTGCAATCTGGAGACCGATGGTGTAGAAATCGACACCGTGCGTTTTGCTGTACTCCGTGCTTGATAGCGGGACATAGGATGTCCAACCTGCGTCCGGAGCACCACCCATCAACCAGCTCAGATTAAGCAGCAATCCCCCGAACAGAAAGGTCCAGAAGCCGAGCGAGTTCAGAAAAGGAAACGCAACGTCCCTTGCCCCGATCTGCAGCGGTAGCACCGCATTCATCAGTGCGAATATGATCGGCATAACGCCGAGGAAGATCATTGTCGTTCCATGCATTGTAATCATTTCATTAAATGTCTGGGTAGTCATTAATTCATTGTAAGGAATAATTAATTGAAGACGAATCAGAATAGCTTCAATTCCACCGATCCCGAAGAACAAGCCTCCTGCCGCCAAGTAAAGAATCGCGATTTTTTTGTGGTCAACGGTCGTCAGCCAATCCATAATTCCCGTATACCGTTTAACCGTATGAGCGTGAGCCAAGTTCAAGTACCTCCTTCTCAATCCGCACTGTTCGTTTCATAATCCAGCTTGTAATCGGCCAAATACTCGGCTATAGCATCGACCTCTTCCGTGGTCAGTCCAAGTTCTGCCGGAGACGGCATCTCATTGCCCGGTTTGACAGCCTGCGGATCATGAAGCCATTCTTTGAGGTTCTCCTCTACAGGTGCACCCTCCTGACCTTCACGTTCATTCAGAAGCATGCTCGCGATGGATTCCCTGCCGCCGATCCCAGTAAGGTTCGGACCTAGAGGACCGCCTTGATCGCCCACAGCATGGCAGCTCAGGCAAGCAGACTTGAATTTCTCAGCAAGCTGCTCATCTTCAGGCAGAACAGCCGGCGCCTGCATCGCAGTCACCCAATTATCAAATTCTTCTTGGCTGACAGCCTTAACCTTGAATTCCATATATGCATGGGATGGTCCGCACAGCTCAGCACACTTCCCGCGGTAAACGCCTTCATTCGGTGCAGAGAAATGGAATTTGTTCAAGGTTCCGTCGAAGTTCGTGTCAATCTTGCCCGCCAGGGACGGTACCCAGAAGGAGTGAATTACATCATTACTTTCAAGTACAAATGAAATCGTCTTATCGGTTGGAATGATGAGGTCTTGTGCGGTCGTCACACCGAGATCAGGATAGCTGAATTCCCACCAGTACTGGTGAGCGGTCACTTTAACCTGAAGGGCGTTTTCGTCTTTGGTGTAGTCTTTGCCTAAAGCGGAGAGCTGCTGAACGGTTGGAACAGCCAGTATAATGACAAGCACGAGAGGAATAACGGTCCATATAATCTCCAGCTTGTGATTACCTTCCACCTGTTCAGGAATTTCATTCTGTCCTGGCCTGCGCCGGAACTTGATCAATACAAAGGCCGCAATCGCAAACACCACAAGGAGTACGACGACCATGATCGTTATGGCAAGCTTCATTAGATCAAGCTGCCCTTGTGCTACGGGACCCTGCGGTCTCAATACAGACAAATCCTCACGGCCGCAAGCGGACAATAACAATGAGAATGCTGCCAGCAATGGGAGGATTCTTTTTCCGTGCCGCCACCTTTTCATCACCTATCTACCCCACTTTTCCCAATTTCGCTGATTACCATCTGGTTCCAAAAAGCGAGTATTCTACCTGCTCTAGTACCTTTGTTGTAATCCTGTAAATTAATACAATCACTTATTAAATATAAGTCGACCCCCTGTTTTTGTCAATCTTTAGACACATGTTCACAAATTGTTCAAAAAGTCTCAAAAACCGCGCCATTATTATGTTTGTTAACGATTTCACGACTGAATAACAGAGCAATAATTCATTGTTTTCTTCCAAATTACGGATAATACGGGAGCTTTCGAGCAAGTTCCGCGGTTTGCTGATTTATGTAGTATAGTGCAAATAAATTGCTGGCAACTCTAGCAATCTATTTATAGAATGCATCTCTCTTTTTTGCTATCTCAGCACATGAAATGCCATCTCATTTCTAATTTCATCCATCATTTACCACAAAAGAAAACCCGATCCTATGCAGAAGCGGGTTACAAAGTAGCCAGAAGCACTTTCAAAAAAATTTACATGATTACTAGTCAGAACCAGCTTTTATTTCAACTCAAACGGTTAGCAGGAGAGGGCCATCCTTTGTAATGGCTACCGTATGCTCATACTGGGCTCCGATGCTGCCATCCGCAGAACGGATCGTCCAGCCGTCATCTTCCCAGTAGACGGCACCCGTCGGCCCCATGGTTAGAACAGGCTCTACCGTGATAACCATCCCCTCTTCAAGCCGGATGCCTTGACCGGGCTTGCCATAAGGGAAAATGTCCGGCTGCTCATGCATGATGCGGCCAATGCCATGTCCAACCAGCGGCTTGACGATCCCGTAGCGCCACGGCTTCACGCATTTTTCAATTGCGTAACCGATGTCACCTACCGTCTTCCCCGGCAGCGCTTGCGCAATCCCCTGATGCATTGCCTTTTCCGTCCGTTTCATAAATCTCGCGGTCTTGGCATCGGTCTTTCCAACCGCATAAGTCCATGCAGAATCGGCCAGCCAGCCATCCTTGTTGACCACCATATCAATGGTTACTACATCTCCATTGACTAGAGCTGTATCGGAAGGGAAGCCGTGACATACAATTTCATTCACTGATGCGCATATCGCATAGGGATAGCCTTTATACCCCTTCTGTTCCGGAGTTGCACCCTGTTCGGCAAGGAAGTCCTCAACAAAGTTATCGATCGCTTCGGTTGTTATTCCTGGCGTAAGCATGGATTCAATCCTTCGGTGACAAGCCTTCAGGATCCTCCCTGCCTCCCGCATGTACCCGATTTCCTCTTTTGTCTTCAGGATCACAGACATCTCAGGTCAGCCCCTTCCCGTAGTGGCGCTAACTCTATGTATATGCATGCTCACGCGCAAAAAAAACCGCCTCTCCTGCATTCCATTCACAGGCGGGCGGTTCTATTCAAATAAGAACAGTATATTCAGATGCTTGATTACAGTAGTGACGCAAAATTGAAGAATCAGGAGACTGAGGAATTCAGTCTTGTCAGTTCACGCTCGACGACGAGTGTAAGCTCCTCTTCGTACCCTCCTGTTATCCGGTATTTTTTCACATACTCCTTCACGAATTTTTTAGGATCCTTCGGCCTGAAAATCCGAGTCATTTCTCGTAAACTTTCTTTGACCTCATTATGACCTTTTGTTGCCATGATAACTCCCTCCCAAAACGTTCAAAAGTAAATGCTCCGTTTAGAGAATCCGTAGAAAAAAAAGATCTAAGTGATACCATGAAGAAGTGTGTGCAGCTGTAATTAGCTTCAGGCCGGGAATCCCTGACTTAAACAGGTACCTGACATTATAAATACCCGAAATGATTCTTTTTGAACCACACTTCTATTGTATCATATTCAAAGCTTGCGTACAGCTTTCCAGAAATATCAATTTTGTAAAATACAAATCAAATGCTGAATACCATTTTCTATATATAATGTATCGGCAAATGCTTGCTCCGGATTCAGTCCTATGATGTGAATACCAATCATTTACATACCTTTATTATGCCGTGAACACGGATAGTTATGCGCCGAAACGGAGAACCTATCCTACTGAAGTGAGAGCTTAAAGCCGCTTGTATAAGCTGCTGCACTCCCTAAGATCCATTGATTTCATGTAATAAAATAAGTTCAAGGAGGCTCCACATATGAGCAGCAAGGATAAGGACATGCTCCCGATTACGCGGGAAAAGGTTGAGGTAGATGGTGTATATACCAATGAGCGGGGGCTGACGGAGCATCTGCACAGAGGACAGCATTTTCCGCCGGACCCGATTCATGGAGCCACGGAATGGGAGCTGACGGAGTTTGCGTTTGAGAATCATCATGAAGGCAGAACAGACGAGCGCCTCGTTCCCAAAGAGGATGATGAGAATAAAAAAGGCAAAATAACAAGCCCGCGGCGTCAATTTCAGGGCGGGAGCTGACAGAGTTAGAGAACACATATCACTGTTCCTTCATGGAAGAGTGATATTTTTTTATTTAGATGGTTGTTCAACTCCACGCCTCTCTCTCATATGATGCTTAAAGAGAGATGGACAAAGGAGGAGGATACTTGATGTCCCCATTCAAATCATCGACCGGTCTTGATGAGAACATTGCAGGTGCACTGTGCTACTTCTTCGGTTTTATCGGAGCCATATTGCTGCTTGCGCTTGAGAAGCGGAGCCGTTTCGTTATGTTTCATGCACTTCAATCCCTGTTTGCCTTCGGAGCTATTGTCGTCGGTCATGTACTCAGCGGCTTGATCCCTTTGCTTGGCCCCCTGCTTGCTTCGCTGCTGTCACTGCTTGGTGTGGCGATATGGGTGATTATGCTGGCGGCAACTCTGCAAGGGAAATGGCTCAAGCTTCCTCTAGTAGGCGATCTTGCAGAGAAGCAGATGCGCAAGCTGTAATCCCCCTTATAAGCAGAGCAACTGGTGCTTATACTTTGCCGCCTGCCTGCCCCCAGCAGCTTCATAACACACAAAAAACCGCTGATGATCCTAAGCAGGATAACCAGCGGCTATATTTATGATAGAAGATTAGACCGATTCCGTTGTCGTGTCCGGCTCAGCCTTTTTCTGCGGTTTGGGACCCAATCCATTAAAGATCAGGTTCAGCAATATCGCAGTAAAGCTGCCGACCACAATTCCGTTATTCAGCAAAATACCGATCTCGGAAGGAAGCTGTGAGAACAGGTTTGGTACAACCGTGACGCCGAGACCCATCCCTACGGACACCGCAATAATAAGCAGGTTCTCGTAACGGTTAAAGTCTACCTGATCAGCCAGCATCCGGATACCAGAGGAGACGACCATCCCAAACAGGGCTACAGTAGCGCCGCCAAGCACGGCAGGAGGAATCATCTGAGCTGTTGCTGCAATCTTGGGAACGAATCCGATCAGAATGAGCAGCAGACCGGCCACAGCAATAACGTCCCGTGTCTTCACGCGGCTCATTTGCAGCAAACCTACGTTCTGGGAGTATGTTGTATACGGGAAGGAGTTAAAGATCCCCCCAACCACAATGGCAAGCCCTTCTGCTCTGTATCCTCTGGACAGGTCCTTAGAATCAATTTCTTTGTTCAAAATTTTACCCAGAGCCATAAATACCCCTGTCGACTCTGCGATACTGACAATCGCAACCAGAATCATCGTCAGAATAGCAGACAGGTTAAAGGTAGGCGTCCCAAAATGGAACGGTTCAGGTGCACGGAACCAGCTTGCTTCAAGCATAGGAGATAAGTCCACTTTACCGAAGAACAGCCCGGCAACCAGAGTCCCGGCCACCAGACCGAGCAGGATCGAAATCGACTGGATAAACCCCTTTGTTAAACGGTTTAAGATAATGATGAATAACAATACACCGAAGCCCAGCAGAAGGTTCACAGGATCACCGAAATCCGCCGCTCCATTACCGCCGCCAAGATCGTTTAGCGCAACCGGAATGAGCGTAAGACCAATAATCGTAACGACCGAGCCTGTAACGACCGGCGGGAAGAAACGAATCAGCTTCCCGAACAAGCCGCCAAAGATCATGACGAACAGACCAGAGGCGATAATCGCACCATAAATGGCGCTCACACCATATTGATTACCGATCAGAATCATTGGAGAAACGGCCTGGAAGGCGCAGCCAAGCATTACCGGAAGACCGATACCAAAATATTTGCCGCCCCATACTTGCAGCAGTGTGGCCAGACCACAGGCCAGCAGGTCAATCGCGATCAGATACGTGATTTGATCCGGCGGCAGATTCAGACCACTTGGTCCACCGACAATCAGCGGAACGATGACAGCTCCCGCATACATGGCCAAGACGTGCTGAATGCCAAGTGAAAATGTTTTTAAAGGGTGACGATTACGGTTAAATATACGTTCACGTGACATTAGATTCCATCCTCTTCATCTGCAAATGTAACTTGTCCATTCTCAAGTGATGCAATTCGCACCAGTGATTCAACACGGTAGCCTTTCTCTTGAAGCAGACGGCCGCCCGGCTGAAACGCTTTTTCTATTACGATACCAATACCGACAACCTCAGCACCTGCCTGCTCAACAATCCGCGCAAGACCAAACGCCGCTTCCCCATTCGCAAGGAAATCATCAATAATAAGCACGCGGTCGCCCGGCTTCATAAACTTCTTAGCCACTGTAATTTCGTTAGACTCCTGCTTGGTGAAGGAATAAACCTTCTCTACAAAAATATCGTCACGCAGGGTCAAAGACTTCTGTTTGCGGGCAAAGATCAGTGGTGCCTCCAGCTCAAGTGCAGTCATGATGCCTGGCGCAATCCCGGAGGATTCGATGGTAAGCACCCGATTAATGTCCTCTCCCTCAAACCGTCTGACAAACTCGCGGCCGACTTCCTTCATTAGAATCGGGTCCATCTGATGGTTCAGGAATGAATCCACCTTCAGTACCTGATCTGACAACACAATTCCTTCGTTTATCACTTTTTCCTTTAGCAGCTTCAAGTGGTATCTCTCCTCCTGTACGGATATTTCTTAAATTTGAGCCTGATCCGGCAAAATGCAAATAACCCATTCCAAATCAACCGCCGAAAAAAACACGGATGGATTAGAACAGGTACTGGTTAGAATAAAGATGCAGTAAAGAATTTCGAGCTCACATGCAGCAGTATAGCAGAGGCCTTCAAATTTTGTTGCATTCTTCATATTCCTCCCGTAGTCCAATCATTCCGGTGATCGGGTAGAGACATGCCGGCCCATTCCAGCACATATACGAGTTAATTGTAAATTTTACGACATGAGCAAAGGAGCAAATCACATTATTCCATACTCCCTCGCCTATGTTAGAACAATGTTAGAAGTATAACGAATTAATGTTGCAAAATAAAGTGTTATTTTCAAGAAACTTTTCCAAAGATCTTTTCAAAGGGCCAAGCCTAATGTTTAAATGGAGGGGAAGGTTCTTGCTCTGACGGTATATAGAGCACAGGTTAGGAGAGTTGATATGAAGAAAATATTAAATGAATTCAAGGAGTTTGCCGTTCGCGGCAACGTCATTGATCTGGCCGTCGGGGTCATTATCGGAGGAGCATTTGGCAAAATCGTAACCTCGTTCGTTAATGACATTCTCATGCCGCCAATCGGACTTCTGATGGGGAACAAGAGCTTCGAGCAATTGTTCATTCCGCTGGAGCGAGGAGTACTGACCTCAGAAGGCAGCAAGTACACGACACTCGCCATGGCTGAGGCAGACGCCATCCCAGTGCTGAAGTATGGACAATTTATCAATGTCGTACTGGACTTTCTGATCGTGGCATTCTGTATCTTCCTGTTCATCAAAGGGATTAATCGGCTGAAGCGCAAAAAAGAGGAGCCCGCACAGCCGGAGCCGACAACGAAGGCCTGTCCTTACTGTCTCTCGGACATCCCGCTTGCCGCTACGCGCTGTGCTCACTGCACCTCTGTGCTGGAAGTGGAGAGATCTTCCTAGAGAAGATTCTCCAGAATTCTGCGCAGGTTCGCATCTTCCCTGTAGACTTCTTGACCTGTATCAAGCTCGGTCACACGAAGTCTGATGTAATCTGCGCCAGGATTCACTGGCTTGAAGGTCAGGTCGTCGGGATTCTCGGTAACCACTTCATAACCCAAGCGTTTGAACATCGGGATAAGCTGCTCTGGACCGGGAGGCGTATTATTATCCATGAGCAGAAGCCCTCTTAACGGTTTAGGCTCATCATTTTTGTAGATCACTTGAAATTTTACAATGCATTCCATGGTTCTCATACTCCCTTCTCTATCTCATCAATCATACATAAGCAACAGTATGTACTTATAGCGCTCTACCCATATTGTAATTATATTCCCCTGAAAAAGATGTAATGATGCTGACATAAGATCATCGCATTGTATGTTATATCACATCTCTGGAGGTCAACCGACATGAGTGAAGAGCAGTTTGATATATACGATCCATCTGGTGCACACATCGGTACAGCACCGCGTTCTGAGGTTCACCGCGAAGGCCACTGGCATAAATCCTTTCACTGCTGGCTGGTGCGGGACACCCCTCAAGGTAGAAGGGTTCTGTTCCAGAAGCGGACGAGCAGCAAGGATACCTTTCCCTCCTGTTATGACATCACGGCTGCAGGCCATCTCACAGCTGGAGAAACCATTCGGGAGGCGGCCAGAGAGCTTGAAGAAGAGCTTGGCCTTCGTACCGATTTTGATCAGCTTACCCCTCTGTTTGAAATAACCGAAGAAATGAGAGGCGAAATATCAGGTGTCTCCTTCATCGATCGTGAGATCAGCCATGTATTCGGCTATCTTAGTTCATGGGAGCTGACAGAATACAAGCTGCAAGCCAGTGAGGTTGCGGGATTATATGAAGCAGATCTTACGCAGATGCTTCATATGTTCCTCGGCGGTCCAAGCGACATGACAGCAACCGGCATCCTCTATCATGAAGAAGACGGCCATTACGCCAAGGTTACAGAGACAATTTGTCCTGCGCAATTTGTTGCCCGCCCTTATTCCTATTACGTTTCTGCCTTCCAAAAGTTACAACAGCTATAGATGCGGAGACATAAAAAAAGGTTCTCTGCCGCGATGCTGCACCAAGGCAAACCATCTGCGGGCAGAGAACCTGTAACCTACATACAGTACAGTGTTACCTCTCTACAACATATTTGTTCATCATATGCTCGAAGCGCCGGCCATAACGTCTCACCAGCTCCTCTCCCATATCTTCCTCTAATTCGTACAAAATCAATTCCTGCGCAAAATACTCCAGCAGCAGCTTGACCATCAACGGATGCTCCGTGACGAGAGCCTGTGTAATGCATTCTTCCCCTCGAAGTCCCAGCATGCACCATTGCCGGTCAATGACAAAAGAAAACTTCCGTCCGCATAACTCGGCCGAGGGCTCAAAGGGATCCCATGGGAGCATGGAATACTGCTCCCCCGAATCGGCATCGTAAGACCAGAGCAGCCTAACCCCCCGTTCCTCTGCAGCTCTCAGCTCCTCATGGAACAGAGCCGCCTCCTCTGGACACATATCAATGACGATCTCCTTCTCTGCCTGAGCAACCCGGACCAATAAAGTGTCCAGCACCTGGCGGTCTCCCTCCATGTTATAGAAGCCTGGAGATCCCGGATGATGTCTTGGCATGGATCTCTCAACAAAATGAAGCGACTGTCTCACATTGTCCGAAATCTTGCTGGTCAGCTCTTCCGGTGTAAGCATGCTGTATCTCGCCGGCTCCCCCTTGCTGCAATGAAGATAGCCTTCTGCATTCAAGCGCTGGAGCATCGCATATATATTCGAGCGTGAAGCGCCAAGACGCTTAGCTACCTCATACCCTGATGAAGCCCCCTGGCGGGACAGATCAACCATAATTTTGGATTCCATCTCTGTAAAGCCCAGATTCTTAAGGTGCGCAAGCAGCTGCTCCATCGTCACTGTCCTCCCATGCTGTTAAGGAACCTATGCGTACCTTGTAGTTAGATCTGCTCTGCACCACAATGCGGACACCATTTCGATCCTTTTGGCAGCTCGGAGGCGCAAATTTGACATTTGACACTATCTCTCGGCACCTCTGTTTTGACAGGTGCTTCCACGTGCTCATTGTTCTCTTTCCAGTAACGGATTCGCTCGTCCAGCTCCTGCTGTCTCTCTCGCTCCCGCTGCAGTTCCTCTTGACGTCTGCGTTCCCACTCCGCGTCAAACTCTTCCTTCTCTTCCGGGAGGAAATCCTTCAGATCGTAGTCCTCTTCATCCGGTGGCAGCACATCATCATCCAGCAACAGATCAGGGAAGAGCTCCTCCTTCTCCTCTTCCGCTACAACCTCTTCCGCTGCTGCAGCTTCCGGTTTGGCCGGACTCGTATAAGTCTCCGTATTCGCAGGCGTTAACGGACGACCGCATTTCGGACAGAAATTCGCATCCAGATCAGATACATGTCCACATACACAGACCCGCTCATTCTTAAGTACTGCGATCTTCTCACGAAGCTCATTGATCTCTTCCTGCAGCTCGTCACATGCTTCTGACAGCTCCATCATTTTCTGTTCAGCGATCGACATGTCCTGAGCACGGTAACCCTCATAGAAGATACGGCCCATTTCTGTATAATTCACCGACATTTCGTGTTTGATATTCGCAATTTGTGAGTTTAGTTTGTTGATTTCCACGGCATGCTGTGCCTTCTCCGTTGCACGGCCTGCCCCGTCTTTAATTCGCTGTAAAAAATTCATCTCAGGTTCTTCCTCCTCTTTCCCATGACAAGCTGAAAGTTAATTCACTTAACAGCTAAGCCTTCACTCATTACTTAGCCAAGACCCAAAAAGATAAAACCTGAATCAATTTCATAACTCGTTAGCCTTGATTGAAGCGGCTAAACGATATGAAAATGATTCACCTGCCGTTAAATTATACCGGATGCTTCGCAGAACTCTGTTCATTTAGGTATAATAGAGAGCGGTTTGTTTATACTTATTTGCTTCCATTTTGTGATGGTTCAGGCATGATTATAATCGTGCTATGATGCTCCCTAGCACTGCTGCAGTAGCTAAGGTGACTCTATCATACCAAATTTACAGCCCTCTTGTGAAAAGGGCAATGATTTACTTTGAAATTAGATGAGGTGTACGGTTTTTATGTATAGTGTGAACCCCATTTTTCATCTGCGTCCGCTAGGTGTTACCGGAAATTCAAGATTACCGCGAGCCAAGCCTGCTCCGGATCAGACAAGTATTGAGCTTGTGTCTGACAGGGAGAAGGATGCTTACTTCTTCAGGTCGCTTGAGCAGGCAGGTATCCTGCTGAATGCTCCACAGATCAAGGCTGTACGACACGGCAAGGGGCCGCTCCTGACACTTGCTGGCGCAGGCTGCGGCAAGACAACGGTGCTGACTTCCCGGACAGGCTATCTTATTCAGGTCGCTAATGTCCCGGCCGGTAGTATACTGCTCGTCACGTTTACGAGCAAGGCAGCCGGCGAGATGAAATCAAGAATTGCGGCCATTCCCGGTATTCGTCCGGCAGCTGCCCGTGCGGTCCAAGCACGGACATTTCATTCCTTTGCGCTGATGCTGCTGCGTCACTATGGCATGACCGAAGATATTTTTGGCGATACCAAAGCCCAGCATACGATCATTAAGATGATTCAGCGCAAGCACGGACTTAGTGATGCCTTTCAGCCTGAGAGCCTGCTCTCCTCCCTATCCGCCTGGAAAATGGAGGGCAAAACCGCGGATGAGCTGCCGGACGCAAGCCGTGAGGAGCGGGAGACAAAGCAAATACTGCTCGGCTATGAAGCATGGAAGAAGGAACGTCACAAAATGGATTTTGACGACATCCTGCTTCATGCGAACCGGCTGCTGTCTGACCCTCACATCCTTCGTCCGCTTCAGCAGCGCTTTCAATATATTATGGTGGATGAATTTCAGGATACGAACGGATTACAGTACGAAATTGTACGCAAGCTGGCCGCAGCGCATCGGAATTTGATGGTCGTAGGAGATGATGACCAGACGATCTACACCTTCAACGGGGCTAAACAGGAGGTCATACTGGAATTCGACAAGCTGTACCCCGGCGCATCGGTCATTACGCTCGACATTAATTATCGCTCTGACGCCCACATCCTGGGGCTGGGTACCGAGATCATTAAGCATAATAAGAAACGCAGATATAAACGGCTTGTTTCTGCCGGCAAGCAAGGCTCGCAGCCCTTGTATGCAACTCCTTCCGGTGTAGAAGAGGAAGCCTCCTGGATCGTAGGTCATCTGCAGGAGCAGATTGAGAACGGACAGCATTCTTATAAGGATATCGCCATTCTGCATCGAACCGCGAGCAGCAGCCGCGCGATTTTTGAACAGCTTGTACTGAAGGATGTTCCGTTCATACAGCACGGTGCAGGACCGGTGTTCTACGATCAGAGCCTGGTCAAGCCGCTGATGGATCATCTCAGGTTGTCTCTCAATCCGCGGAATTTTGAGGCTATACCGAGCACACTGGGTCCTCTCTACATTTCCAGGGACGCGGGTCTGCTCTATCTAGATCAGCAGGAGAAGCAGCAGCCGAAGAAGTATCCATTGATCCATTTTACCCGTTGGGAACAGCTGAAGCCGTTTCAGCAGGAGGCCGTGAAGGAACGGATCAAGCTGATTAAGATGCTGAAGTCTATGACGCCGCTTGCCGCCATTCAGGAGATGAGAAGACAATTCTACGATTCCTATATGGAAAGTGGAGATCCAAGCATCTATACCCATTATCGTGAGACGATTCTTGAAACACTCGATGAGCTTGAAGCAGCAGTTAAGCGTTTTGAAACGGTGGAGAGCTTTGTGGCTTTTGCAGATGAGCTTACAAGACGGCACAAGGAAATGGAAAGCCTTCAGGCAGCAAGCGACAGCGACGCCGTACAGCTCATGACGATTCATCGGGCCAAAGGGCTTGAGTTCCCTATCGTCTACTTAATTGGAGCAAGTGAAGGGATCCTGCCGCACAGCTCTGCGCTCACGAAGGAAGCACCCGAGGATCGAAAGGCAGCTCTGAATACAGGTGCTTCCAGCACGGAGGTCGAGGAGGCTCTGCTTGAAGAGGAGCGCAGACTCGCCTATGTTGCGGTCACAAGAGCCAAGAAGCAGCTGTATATCACATCACCAGCAAGTCAGCACGGCAAGCCGGCCCCGGTGTCCAGATTTCTGCTGGAGGCGTTCGGCATTAAAGATTCGCAGGAACAGCGAGGGCCTGTGAGCGAGCGCAAAGCCTATACAAAGGACCATTCCCGATCCAAGGAGAAGGAGCACAGCCGCTCTGATCGATCTTCACATCAGCGGATGGAAACGGTGCCTGTATGGTCCTGCACTTCCAGCTCCTGTCCCGCCTGGATTAGACAGCATCCCGCTCAAGGTACGAGTAAGCCGTCTAACAAACCACCGTCCTGTCCTCTGTGCAAGTCGGCGATGGAGAAATCAATGCGCGAGGTCCCTGCCATACCCAAGCATTATAGATGAATGATTCATTCATGGAGAAAACCGTGTAAGAACTCATAAGCACTGCGTTACACGAATTTATGGAATAAATTAAATTTGAGTATGCCGTAGGCAGCTTAAGAGGAGGTGCTCCAATGGGAAAACAATCCTATTATGTATCCATCACTCAAAAGTTGATTCATCAAGATTCCTCTGAATCGAGTGATTATGAAGTACACTTAGATGAAGAACAGCTAAGTATACTTCAGGATATGCTCAAGGCCATGGATCAAGAGGACAGATATACGTTGCAGCGGACCCCTGTGCCTTACAAATCAGCGGATCACGATGATGCAAACGATGAGTTTACAGGTCAATTAAAAGAGCTGTATCAGTTCATCTACGACGCAGGAACCGATGACACCCGCGCAGAGATCCGTAAAGAACGGATCTTGGACAAGCTCGAACATACCGACTATGACAATAAAGGCTATGAGAATTCACCGATGAACAAGTAAAACAAGTAAAGTCTATAAGGAATGAGGCACATAATGAAGGCTTCATCTTACGAAAAGACCAAATTCGCATCAACGAATTTGGTCTTTTCGTATTTAAGCAAAAATAACCTGACATGAACCCTTCAACAGTTCTATTCAACGTTTTTTCGTAATATTTAAAAGTAACCGCTTCAAGCTAACACCAAATTATGCAGATCGGTCTCGGCAGTGATCACAGCAGCGTTTCTCGTCAAATATGTTTACATCATATTGACAAGGATGTGAGATGATCATGTTTTCATTTCTGCGAACGTGTGGTTTATTAAGCCTCGTATTGGTACTCTTCTTAATTCATGTCCCCCCTTCTTCTGTTACAGCCACAGCCCGAATTACGATTGACTCGCATCAGGATGGACAGACGATTTCCCCAGGCTTGACCCCGTTCTATGGTACGTATACCGATGTGTACGAAGTGGAGCTGATTGTGAATGGTGAGATGGTAACCGATGTGCAGATGGATGATCCAGACGGTAACGACAGCGGAGATTGGTCTTATTCCCTCGATACTTCACAGTGGGATGGCCCCATTGAGGTTGTCTTGAAGTCGAAGGATACCGGAACCCGATATGGGATATGGTCCTCCTTCATGTCACTTGTCGTGGATAACCCTGCAGCACACATCCCTGAGGTTCTTATTACAGGTCCAGCCGAACGCACTATGCTAAAAGCTAAGGAGCGGGTCAATATTGCGGTTAACAGCAAGAACTCCATTACAGCAGTTGAGCTCCGCATTGATGGCAAGGAGTGGATTCCGCTTAAATCCAGCCGTGACGGATACACCTATACCTGGAACACACGAAAGGAAGCGAAGAAGATTCACAGTCTGGAAGCAAGAGCGACCGATGCGAACAGGAATACAGGCTACAGCCCGACGATATACGCAGACACGAGGAAGATTTCAAGTGCCGGGGAGTTAAACGATGCGGTGAATGATATGGAGAATGATATGGGGATTGAAATAGATCCTGAAACAGCAGATGACATCTCATTACAGTTGGACGTCGAATCCATGGATTCAGTTGATTCCGTCGTAGACAGTGTCTATGAATCGGACTCGGTGACAGACAGTGTCTATGAACCAGACTCTTCCACAGAGGAATTGCTGGCTGAGCCTTCTCCACTCCCTGATCAGGATCGGGCGATATGGATATGGGAGACCGCTTCCTATCATCTCGTAAGGAATCCGAATTCCTGGCCTGTCTTGTCCTCGCTTGCATCTGATACAACGACCTTTAATCAGCGCCCCATCACGACACTGTACTTAGGTGTTGACCAATATGATGGAGCCTCTATGCTGGAGAATTATCGCAGTGAAGTCCGGCAGTTTATTACATGGGCTCATGGAGCAGGATTTCGGGTGGAAGCTCTGATTGCCGGTGGAACCAAGCCGCCTTATTTTGGAGCCTACACAAGATACCGTACACAGGCGGTGCGGGAGTTTGAAAAAGTGCTGAATTACAATATTGCTTCTGATTCCGAAGCGCAGTTTGATGGCATCAATCTCGATACAGAGCCTTACATCCTGCCTGATTTCAAGACAGCCAAACCGTCTGTCCAGGTCCAGTATCTTGATATGCTCGCCGCACTTATGGAGCGCAAGGCCGCTTCCGGACTCACCTTCCCTGTCGGAGCAGCGATCCCAAGATGGTACGATACATCGGCGGATGCCAGCAACATTCCTTGGAATGGAGCAACCAAATGGATGTCGGAACACATTCAGGATACAGCAGATTATATCTCGATCATGAATTATCGTGATCAGGCGGAAGGAAGCGCCGGCATCATCAATCATGCACTTGGGGAGGCTGCTTATGCGAATGCAATCGGCAAGCCGAAATCGGTCATTATCGGAGTGGAAACCAAAGACATTGCCGATGGTGGGGACCCGGAGACGATCAGCTTCCATGAAGAAGGAAGAACCTATATGGAACAGGAGCTGGCCAAGGTCTACACTGCCTTTGCGAATGATCCTGCCTTCGGCGGTGTTGCGCTGCACCACTATTCCTCACTGACTGATTTCCCTAGCGAGTGGGGACCTGATGGATATAAATGGGCACCTCCTGCCGACAGCGAGCCGCCAACCGCTCCAGCCGGACAGCTGCAGGCTGCAACCTTTGACCATCAGCGAATCGACCTCACTTACGGGATGGCACAGGATAATACCGCCATCAACGATTATCGGATTTACCGCAGTACAGATCCCGTATTTAATATCGGGTCCGATACGTATGCAGGAACAGCCAAAGGATTGTCATTCAAAGACAAAGGGCTGCTGCCAGATACGACCTACTACTATCAAGTGACAGCTGTCGATATTCAGGGCAATGAAGGTCCGCCGAGCAGCATGGGTTCTGCAACCACTGGCTCTTCCAGCCTAAAGCCTATGGTCATCAGCGATATGAGCATCGAATTCACCGGAGGCAAGGCTGCCGTCTCCTTCAGCGTCATCGACCGTAATACCGGAGAACCGGTGCCTGCCAAGGTCAGCGGCAGATTCACACGCATGGCAGGCAAGTATGTTACCGCCGCTACGGATGCGAACGGACTTTTTCAAGCGGTGTCTGAGAGCATGACCGCCGCTGACGGCGAGATCAGCTTCGAGCCCCGCCGTATTATGTCATCCGGATATTACTGGGCAGGCGCGTACGATGAAATGCCTTATCTAAGTGTCACATGGGGACCGTGAATCAGATCAAATAAGAAGAAGTCGGAGCCCGCTATGTGAACAGCCATTTCAGCGCTTCAGGAAAGTGCTTGGCAAAAAACATAGCATCATGGGTTCCGCCTTCTTCGACCGTGAACTTTAGCCGATCCTCGGGAAAGCCCTTGTCAATCAGTGCTCTGTAGGCTTCATGTGTATTCTCTACCATATTTCGCTGGATACTTTCTTTATATACACCTTCCAGGCTTCCTACAGACATATACAGCTTCTGATCAGAAGAGGGCACTTCTGTATCTTGAATAAAGGCCAGCATCCCCTCGTACCACATCGAGGCAGATATGGCCCCGATTCTTCCGAATAGATTCGGGCGCTGGTATGCCGCATAAATCGAGATCATCCCGCCCAGAGAAGCGCCTATCATTGCTGTATTCTCTGGACCGGGAAGAGTACGGTAGGTCTGATCTATATATGGCTTCAGCACGTCCGCTATGTAAGATATATAATCCTTCCCCCTGCCGCCAAAATCCGCTGACTTTCCATTTAACGACGGAGCAGGCCATGGGGTATAGTCCTCATTGCGATTATTAGGTACGATGCCCACAAATAGGATCTCGGGCAGCTCCTCGATCCGAAGCTTGTGTTCAAGCAGATTCAAGCAATCCCGTACCATTGTCATTCCATCCTGCAAGTAAACAACAGGAAAACGTGTATAGCTATAACGATAGGATGGAGGCAGATATATGTGCACGTCCCTCCCTCCTATTTTTTCTTGCTTAAAGGCTTCTCTCATCTGTCTCTATTCTCCTCGCTATCTTGGAACAGGGTGTTATGAATTTCATTTATCCCCTAATTGTATTAACATGCGGAAGCAACATCCATGGACTATGTACGGAAGAATGCAGGAATGGGAGCTAAGCACCAATATAGGACAGATTGCAACATTCATTACATTGACTTCGTCTAATAACTTGTCAACAGCTGAATCCATTGCGCCGCTTCATGGTAATCAACCTCCGAAGCTATTGCGTTGTTCTTACGGCTGAATTGACACTTACATCAAGACGAAGGAGAGATCAAGATCTTATGAACAAGAAAATGAAAACCGGCGCAGCAGCACTCGCACTGACCGCAGCCCTGAGCAGCGGATATGTGTACGCTAACGGTAACGCCGACGCCCCCGTACCTGTCTCCAGCACAGCGGCGAGCAAGGTGAGTATTACAGTCAACGGCCAAGCCATTGACGCAGGATTTATGCTGCCTGATGGCGAGCATCCAATGATTCCTGTGCGTTCCCTTGCAGAGGCGCTTGGAATGGAGCTCACATGGGTGAAGGATAGCAAAACAGCGGAACTAACAAAAGGCAATGTATGGACTGCCATACCGACAGGTAAAGATCAATATAATGTGAATCGCATGTACGTGGAGCTTGGGCAAGCACCTGTCATTGTAGAGGGTACACAATACGTTCCGCTAAACTTTGCAAGTGAAGTACTGCATGCCAATGTGAAGACGGAAGGAGCCTCAGTAACGATTACGACGGAAGAAGTACAGGAATTTGCCACATCGGTTGGTGTTGTTACTTATGCTGATGATTCCAGAGTCCACATCAACGGAGTCGGCCCGGAGAGCTTAATCCTGAATGCAATGGAAGACACGGAATACCTTCTAGCAGATGGTACCAGCCTGGACATCACCGATCTAAAAGTCGGGGATCAAGTGGAAGCACAGCATTCCATCGTAATGGCACTCAGCATGCCGCCTCAATCTGCTGTGTACAAGATCACAGTCACAGATCAGGCTGAAGAGAACCTTCACAGCGTTGAAGGGACCATCGGTGATATTCGTGTAACAGATAACGGTGACCGCAGCCTCCTCATCCAGAGCGGAATGCTTGCAGCAAACCCTCAGTCTGAAATCGTACTGCAGATTAATGAGGATACTCAGGTCGTGAATACCAAAGGCGAGAAGGTTGATCCGGCATCCATTACGGACGAGGATTATGTCATTGGCTTCCACAATGGTGTTCTGACCCGCAGTCTGCCTCCAATCGGCAATGCAATCAAGATCGTTGTTGATTCGGTAGACGTCAGCCAGTCTCATGAAGAGTCTGCTGAAGAGCCGGCAGAAGCTGACACTTCAGCGGATACGGCAGAGACAATCAAGCCATTCCCAGCTGAATAATTAACAGCAGACGCAAGAAGAAAAAGAAGCCGGAGATCCTCGTGGATCTCCGGCTTCTTGTCTAATTACAGCTTAATATTCGCTTCGTCAAAGTACTCCTCCAGCGTAAGTCCGCTTGCAGCAATATCCGGTGCCAGCTCTTTGCCTACATAACGGATGTGCCAAGGCTCGTAGACATACCCTGTCGTTTCTTCCCGTCCTTCCAAATAACGAATAATGAATCCAAATTCAGGCGCGTGCTCTGCAAGCCATTTGCCTTCCTCGGTGTCGCCAAGGATTTCTTCCAATACATTGCCTACACTTGGGCTGGATACATCAATCGACAATCCGGTCTGATGCTCACTCTTCCCTGGCTGTGCGCTTACACGGAGCGCATATTCTTCGCCATTACGCTCTACACTGCTGTTGAATACGGCAACCTGACGGTCATAAGAGCGATAGCCGGATACGGCACGAAGCTCGATATTATCCTCTTCTGCTGCGGCAAACAGCTCCTCCAGCGCATCAGCGGCCTCTTGGCGCAAATGCCGTTTCTGGTGAGGCTCGTCGAACGAGAAGGGAACGTCCGGCTCCACAAGATCTGTCGGTTCGTATCCATCAGGCAGACTGCGTTCTTTGTTAACGATGACCGTGATCGCTTCCGGGTTCGTAACCACATTCTTATCTCCAATGACTTCCACCGTACTTTGCAGGGAGCTTGCAGCCCGAAGCGCCATAATGCTGTCTTCCTCTGCATTTCCTGTGCTGTCATCCTGTCCGGCACCCTCTGAAGGCTCCTCAGCGTTATCATCCTTGTTATCTTCGCCGCCGTTAGAATCTTCGCTGTCCTCGTTCGCATCGTTATCCGCAGGTGCATCCTCACCTGTGTTGTCGTCTTCCGACACATCTGGCGTTTCCTCCTGTGAAGGATTCTCTGCTCCATCCGGCGTCGTCTGCGTCTGATCTTCCTGTGGTTCTTCCCCGTTCCCACAGCCTGCAAGTGCAAAGGCAGACAACAGCATCATCGTTAACAGAACCATCGTCCAGCGTCGTTTCTTCGTTGTTGAAGTCGTCATTTTGTTATTTCCCCTATCCCAAATTTATAGCTGTTCCAATCTCTCTCATTCATTATAGACCTATCGAGATAGAGCTTCAAATCCTCATCTTGGTATAAGTCGATCTATGGCTGCAGCTACAAAAAAACCACCGAGCCTAGGATCCGTGCCTGTTCGGTGGTCTTCATTTAGTTCTGACTAGGCAGTTACCTAATTCCGTTCATTTCTTGGCTGTCTTGAGATTCAGTTCCTCTGCCCACTTGGACGCTCTCTCTGAAACCTGCTTGCGGATATGCTCTAAGGCTGCCTCCGCAGGAACTGCCGGCACAAGCTGAGCAATACCCGGCGATGGCGGAGTCAGCTCTCCAGGTGGAGATAACTTCACTTTAATACCTTCGAATTCTGGACCCGGCATGTGAAGCGAACCATTGGCAGCGGCATCGCCGATGTAGTCCAGAATGGCAGAAGAATTGCCGCCTGCGCGCTGGGTTTTGCGTTCCAGTAATGACGCTGCCTGCGTCGTGCTGGTGGATACCGATTCATGGGACCAGACGCGGAGCACCTCTGTAAGCAGCTGCTCACGGGTCAGACCCAGCATATCAAGCAGTCTCAGCGTATCAGCAGCGGCCCATTCTGCAGCCGCCTGCAAGGCCGCGTCGATATGAGGGCATGCGATACGATTACAGGAGCAGCTCACATCTGCATTTTTGACCCAGGAGATCAGCGCAGAATGGTTGAGCTCTACAGCGCCTCCTGTAAGCAGGAGGTACAAGGTATAGGCGTCTTCTTGCAGCTCGCCAAGCACTTCCGATCTTTGCTCTTCATTAAGCTGCTTATATGCAGCTTCGACCTCCGCTTCGACCTCCGCATCGCCCTCTGGTGCTTGTGAGCCAGTCTCCGTTGTGTCCCCAATGATTGCCTTCCAGCCGTGAGGCTCCAGTTTAAAATGGTTTACTTGATATGTCACTACAGCCTCACCTCCTGTTTAATCCGTTGTACTATACCCACATCTCACCTTGCAAACTTACGAGGCCCTTCAGCTCATCATCGGACATTTCTGTAATCCAGTTCTCACCCGAACCGACTACTTGCTCCGACAGCTGCTTCTTGCTCTCAATCAGCTCATCAATTCGCTCTTCCAGTGTCCCTTGGCATATCAGTTTATGCACCTGGACATTTCGTTTCTGCCCGATTCGGAATACACGATCCGTCGCCTGATTCTCTACCGCAGGATTCCACCAGCGATCATAATGGATGACATGGCTCGCATGAGTCAGGTTGAGGCCTACCCCGCCGGCCCGCAAGGAGAGAACGAAGAGAGAAGGACCCTTACCGTTCTGAAATTGCTCTACCATTTCGTCTCGTTCTGCCTTTGAAACCCCTCCGTGAAGGAAGAAAGGCTTCTCATCATACCGCTGAGACAATTGCTGAACGAGAATCTCCCCCATCGACACATACTGGGTAAAAATAAGGGCTGCCTCGCCATTATCACGAATTGCATCTGTCAGCTCCATCAAGCGCTCAAGCTTGCCTGACGCCTCTACGCGCCCTGCGTCCTTACGGCTATGCTCAATGAGTACAGGATGATCGCATATTTGCTTCAGCTTGGTCAAGGAGGATAATACGACGCCCTTGCGTGTAAATCCGGTTTGTCCCTCGATGCCGGTCAGCAGCTGATCGACTACGCCCTTGTATATCGCAGCCTGCTCCACTGTAAGTGAGCAGTAGGATTTAAGCTCCAGCTTCTCCGGCAGATCCTTGCGAATATCCGGATCACTCTTGAGCCTTCTCAGCATAAATGGCGATACCAGACGATGAAGCTCTCGCAGAGAGCTCGTGTCTTCCTGAGCACCTATTGTATAGCGCTGTCTAAACGATGCCGCCGTTCCCAGATAGCCGGGATTCAGAAATTGGAAGATGGACCACAGCTCACTAAGCCTGTTCTCTACAGGCGTCCCAGTCATGGCGATACGGTGCGGCGCAGACAGCTTCATGACACTTTGTGCCTGCTTGGTTCGATAATTCTTAATGTACTGGGCTTCATCCAGCACGACAGAGGACCACTCGATCGAGGCCAGATCTGCCCCGTCCCTGCCTGCCAGATGATACGTTGTGAGAATTATATCGTGCTCCCCAGCCTGCTTTCGAAAGGCCTCTCCGTGCAGCCGCTGTGTACCATGATGAATATATAATTTAAAGTCGGGTGCAAAACGCTTAATCTCCCGCTGCCAGTTTCCAAGCAGGGAGGTAGGACAGATGATGAGGGCCGGATGCTCCATATCGAACTCCTCATCTTCCAGGATATCTTGCCCGCCCTGACGATCATCCAGCTCCCGCTCTGCATCTCTCGCTTCCCGTGCAGCAAGCTTGGAATCCAGCAGACAGGTAATCACCTGTATGGTCTTCCCGAGACCCATATCATCGGCAAGGCATACCCCGAAGCCAAGATCACGCATGGCAGCAAGCCACTGATAGCCACGCTGCTGATAGGGCCGCAGATTACCATGAAGGGAAGGCGGCGTATCCCTGATCTGGGTTCGACTCAGCACCTGGCCATCCAGTAGGAAGGACAGCATGCCAAACGATTCCGCACCAAAAATGGACATCCCCTTCCAGCTTGCTTCCTCATCCTCATCAACAGCCAGATGAATCCACTCGGACAGAGCCATGGAGCCTTCCTCATTTTTCTTCATAAAACGCAGCACCTGGCGGATTTCTTTCGGGTCAATCTCGATCCATTCCCCCCGAAACTCCACGAGCGGAAATGCAGAAGCCGCAAGCTGTGCAAGCTCCTCCTTCGTTACCGGCACCCCGTTCAGGACAGCTTCAGCCTCAAACTTAACGAGCTGCTCCATTCCCAGGGTCGGTGCCTTCTGTGCACCCGGTGGCTCACCATTCTGGAGCATCCGGAGCCGAAGCCCTGTCTTCCGCTTCCCTTCCCGACTCCAGCGGGAAGGCATCAATACGGTAATCCCCATCTGCTGCAGCTTGGGAACAGAAGAAGACATAAATTCATAAAATTGCTGTGCATCCATCTCGATCTCATGAGGAGCTGCTCCCATAGCCAACTGCAGGCTGGGTGCAGCTTCACTTGCTTTGCCTAAGGCGAGGAGCATCTGCTCCTGGACCCGGCTGTATTTTACCGTCCCTCGATCCACATCTGGCGAAGGATAAGCCCATATCGCCTCGATTGGCACCCGAAAATCAGCTTCGTTCTCGCTCTCTGCCCAGAAGCTCACTTTCCATGCAGAGGACCGCTCCAGCTCTGACGGCTCAAGCCGCAGACTCAGCTTCAATCTCCCCTCCTCAGGACCAGCAGCCTCCCCTTCGATTACGGGAGGAGCATTGTCTGCTGCTTGAACCACACTGTCGCTTAATTCCTCGATCTCTTGCACAGCAGCCTGCACACTCAGCTCCCGCGAGCCTGTCAGCAGACTGTTCCACCACAGCTCCGTGAGCGGAGAATACCCTCGTCTGTAATTAGCACGGTAACGAGACAGACTGCTCTCTACAGAGGCAATCTCGGCAGACACCGCAGCATGTATCGTTTGTCTGAGGAAAGAGTATAGGACAGCTGATCCTGCCTCCTTCACCGTACTGGCTTCCGAATCCGCGTATGCACCCGATGCGGTCAGACAGATGGCAGGGATGGACTCAGCCAGCTTCAGGAAACGTTCTGTATCAGCAGGCTCTGTTATTTTGGGAAGCCATACGGCTGTTACAGCAGACTGATTGCCTCTGCGCCTTCCACCAGCCGAGGTCACAGGGGCTGTGCCTGGCGTAATTTGCCCTCGAATCAGCAGCTCCATGGCAAATCTAGCCGCCTTAGCCCAGTATTCCATTTCACCGCCTGGGGCAAAGCCTGCCTGCTCTGCCTCTTCCTTATTCCAGCGAATCAGCAGCTCGAAGGCATCTCTTGGAGCGAGCGCCAAGCCTTCCAGCGTCCGGCCAAATGCGGGCCGCTTCTTCCTCGGGCCTGAGCTCGCTTCCTGTTGAACCGATTTCATCTGCCATCTCAGCTCAGCAAGGCGCAGAGCGGCATGTTGAAATGGACGGTAGGTTCCGTCCTTCAGCTTCATTTTTCTTATTAAATGACTCCAAGCGTCGACTTTTGGTTCCGATGTTTCTCCTGAAAAACAAAAAAACACATCTCCGAGCCATATTCCATAAAGTGGTTGATTCATCGTAAGTCACCCGTTAGCCCCTTTAGATTGTTACTCTCCATCATATACGAAAATCAATCTTTTTAAAATTGTTAAGTCGAATTCTAGGGCAATCCCTTGGTTTACTTGATTCTGTATCACAGAAAAAGAGACAGCCCTTCCATTACGGAGCCGTCTCTAAGCCATCTCTTACGATTTCTCTATATCTATGGTAATCATACGCTTACTTCATCTACTCCTTAAGGCTGTCCCAGCTCTTCTGCATATCCTCCAGCAGCTTCGCCGGGTCCGGATTTGCAATGTAGGCCTGCATCACAGCACCATACTCCTGCGGTACACCTTCCGGAAAACGGTTGAAGTTCCAGCTCAGCAACTTATCCTGATCACTGTAATTTATAATTTCTGCCGCCAGATCTCCGAGCACCTCACCGTCAGCCGTCACGCTCTTAAAGGCCGGAATAAACTTGAATTCCTCGGTCATATACCGCTTACCCGCATCCGAGGTTACGAGCCATTCCAAGAAGTCCTTCGCCTCTTCCTTCACCTCAGAGTTCTTGTTAATCACATAGTTGTTCGGCACGCCGACAAACAGTTTATCATACACCTCAGCATCATCTCCGATAGGCATTGGCAGGATGCCGAGGTTCAGATCCGGGTTGATCCCATCAATCTGCACTTGTGTCCAGTTCCCCTGCTGCATCATTGCAGCCTCGCCCGTAGCAAAGAGAGTGACCTGTGTATTATAGTCTGTCGTCAGCGGGTTCTTATTCCCATAGGCAAGGGTCAAATCGAGCAGATTAACCCAGTCTTCAAAAATAGCATTGCCCGGAATTGTTTCCGTTCCCGCATTCAGACCATCAATAAAGGCAACCGGATCGGGCTGATGTGCAAAGGGAACGTTGGCATTGTGATTCCCGAGCACCCACCATTCCTGATAACCGTTCGAGAATGGCACGATGCCGGCGTCCTGCAGCTGCTGTGCCACGGCTTCAAGCTCCGTCAGTGTCTTCGGAAGCTCCGTGATGCCTGCCTGCTCGAACAGATCCTTGTTATAAATAAATCCATATCCTTCAAGCCCAAGCGGCTGACCGTACAGCTTGCCATCCTTCGTCATTGGCTCTTTGGCGACATCAATAATATCATCTACCCACGGCTCATTCGACAGATCCTCAAGAGAATCAATCCATGTGTCCAGCTCACGGTAACCGGCAACGTTGAAAATATCCGGATGCTCTGTACCTGCAAACTTGGTCTTCAGCGCTGCACTATAGTCACTGCCGCCACCAACCGTCTCAATCTCGATATTGATATCCGGATGCTCTTCCTCATACTCAGCAATAAGCCGATCGAAGGCCTCTGCAATTTCGACCTTGTATTGAAAAATCTTAATTGTCTTCTTTCCATCCTCAGCGCCGCTGCCTGACCCTCCGCCGCAGCCGGATAGAACGACAGCACATACCCATACCAGCGTAAACAAGAACAGCCCTTTTTTCTTCAAGATGAATTCCTCCTCATATGAATTAACGTGATTGATTCACGGAATCGATGCTTAACCTTTGACCGAGCCTGCTGTAATCCCCTGAATGATGTGCTTCTGCATCAGCAGGAAGAACAGGATGATCGGTGTAATCCCCAGGACCAGCGCAGGCAGCGCGAGATCCCACTGCTTGGTGTATTGACCGAAGAACGCGTAAGTTGCGATCGGGATTGTATGCAGCTCAGCGTCCTGCAGCACAATGGAGGGCAGTAAGTAATCATTCCAGATCCACAGCGTATTCAAAATGATAATCGTGACATACATCGGCCGCATGAGCGGATAGACTATGCGAAAAAACACACCGTAGGCGTTACTGCCATCCACTCTTGCCGCCTCCTCGATCTCGACAGGCACCGATTTGACAAATCCGTGGAACAGGAAGACCGACATCGGGACCCCGAAGCCGAGGTAGCAGATGATTAGCCCCCAGTGACTGTTCATAATCCCGACGGTGCTTGTTACCTTAACGAGCGGAATCATAATCGATTGAAACGGAATGACCATCGCCGCAACGAACAGGGTGAACAGCACGCGATTGAATCGGGTATTGTGCCTAACCATGCGATAGGCGGTCATTGAGCTGATCAGCACAAGCAGTAAATTACTGATAACGGTTACAATTAAAGAATTCGTAAGCACTTTGGGAAAGTTCGTGATCTCCCATGCTCTTTGGTAATTGCTCCACTCGAACGCTTGCGGCCAGGAGGCTGCATTGGTCAGCAGATCACCGAAGGTTTTGACAGAGTTCACAAACAGGAAATAAAAAGGAACAAGAAACACGAGAGCCAGCAGGATCATGAACAATTCGGTGATGAAGGTACTTATCCGATAGCTTTTTGCAGATTCCATCTTAGGCTTCAACCTCCTTGCTCTTCGTCAATCGAACCTGAATGAACGTAATGATGGCCACGATAATGAAGAAGATCAAAGCTTTTGCCGTACCGAGTCCGTACCTTCCGTTCACGAACGCCTCATTATAAATATTCAGCGCCACCGATTCGGTCGAACGGAACGGCCCTCCCTTAGTGAGGGACAGGTTCAGGTCAAACATTTTGAAGGACCAGGAGATGGCGAGGAACAAACATACGGTAACCCCTGGCATAATGAGCGGCACAATAATACTCTTCAGAATTTGTCCTTTGCTCGCGCCGTCAATCTGAGCTGCCTCAATCACTTCATTCGGTATGTTATTCAGTGAAGATATGTAGATGACCATCAAATATCCGGCTGTCTGCCATACAAAAACAATCACAATCGCCCAGAACGCCGTTGCCTCATCTCCCAGCCAGGGAAGATTAAAAAAAGCGAGTCCTGTCGCTTCTCCAACAGATGCGAATCCGCGGACAAATATAAACTGCCAGATGAACCCGAGAAGCAGTCCGCCGATGACGTTCGGCATGAAGAAGATCGTACGCAGGACATTTTTGGTCTTGAGCGGCCTTGTCAGAAAGTAGGCAAGGAAAAAGCCGAGCACGTTGGTCAGCAGCACACCCGCAAGTGTGAACCAGGCTGTAAACGTAAAGGATTTTAGAAAGGCGGGATCATCCGTAAATATTTTCGTAAAATTGGATAAGCCTGCCCATGTGGGCTCGCTTGCCGCACCATTCCAATTAGTAAAGGAATAGTACATTCCCAGCAGAAATGGAGCCACAATAATAAGGAGGAAAAACACGAGTGAAGGACCTACAAAGACAAGCTGCTGCAGCCACTGTGAAGACCTTTTGCTAATCACGCTGGCCAGCCCCCTTTCAAGTAGCAATATTGTATCTCTAACTATCTTTAACCCATATGAATGGAAATGAATGAACATTACGGAAAATTAAAACTTTCGATGCAGATCATTACATGGCTATTCTTTTGCATACACTTATGTTGAATGTGAAATTATTGGGTAAGGATATACATGAAGGTTTAATTAACCATAGAGTCAATATTATACTTGCGAGGAGGAATTGTATGCTGCGCACCACTCACCGGAACCCTTATAAATGGCTAAACGTCATCGGATTTGTACTTGTGATCGTCATGAACGCGCTCGCTAACCTGCTGCCCATCGGCGGAAGAACCACTTCGGAGGTGTCGGCTCTATACCCTGTACTGATTACACCCGCCGGATATGCCTTCGCCATCTGGTCAGTCATTTACGCCTTTCTGGCCGGATTCATCATTCTGCAGTTTCTGCCGTCCCAGAAGCAGCGAAATACAGCGGCAGTCCTTAAATTCTGGTTCTTCATCAGTTGTCTGGCGAATGCAGGCTGGATTGTCCTATGGCAGAACCTGTGGTTCGGCTGGTCCGTGCTCGTCATCTTTATCCTGCTGTTCTCTCTGAGTCAGATGTATGTGCGTGTATTGGCACTTCAGAAGCCGACTACAGGTGAAAAATGGTTTGTCCAGCTTCCCTTCCGGATTTATCTTGGCTGGGTCAGTGTGGCCACCATTATTAATGTGACCGTTTGGCTTAGCAAACGGGAATGGGATGGATTTGGCCTTGGAGATGAGACATGGGCAATCCTGCTCCTGATCATCGGGGCGATTGTCGCACTCGCAGTCAGCTTCTCTTATCGTGATGCCGTACTACCGCTGGTCTTCGTATGGGCTTATATTGCAATTAGTGTGAAGCAATCCGATATCACCGCTGTAGCTTATACCGCAGCCGGAATTGCAGCCTTGCTGCTGATTTACTCGATCTGGCTGTTCTTCTCCAAACGAAGACAGTAAGTAATAGAGGCCTTGAATTCCTCGAGTGGCTCCGTGCCGCATATAAATAAAGAAGGACCGTCTGCCCTGTCAAATCAGGGCAAGCGGTCCTTCTTCTTTATTGTATGCTTCTACCTATACACTCTTGTTATTTCTTCAGCGTAATCGTTTCAATCTCGACCAGCGCATCCTTCGGAAGACGGGCTACCTCTACCGCGCTGCGCGCAGGATAAGGCTGGCTGAAGAACGAGCTGTACACTTCATTTACACGGGTAAAATCATTCATGTCCTTCAGGAATACCGTCGTCTTCACGACTTGGTCCAAGCTTGCTCCGGCAGCTTCAAGGATGGCCTTCACATTCTCAAGGGATAGACGAGCCTGCTCCTCAACGGTATCACCGAATTCACCTGTCTGCGGATTGATTCCGAGCTGACCAGACGTAAATATGAAACCGCCTGCTTCAACTGCCTGACTGTATGGTCCAATGGCTCCTGGTGCCTTTTCTGTGGAAATCGGGTTCTTACTCATATGTATCTCCTCCTCTGTAGGTTAGTTTATCCAAGCATTTCTATAGTCATTGTATTCAAAGCAAGCAGGCTTGTCTATTTTTGTTGTTCAGCCAGCTTCCAGATATCCTTGTTCGAATGGCGGTACACCCCGCTCTGATCTCGCATCGCTGCCCTGATCATGGCCTTCGCAACATAAGCACCCGGAACCGCTCGGTACTCCCGTCCTCTTCCTTTGCGAAGCAGCGGATCGGCAAGCGTCAGCACCCATTCACCTATCTTCTCCCCTGTGCGTTTTTCTTCTCTGTCGCCAAGCAGCAAGGATGGTCTTAGAAAATGAATACCACGAAAGCCTAGTCTCGCGATATCGTCCTCAAACTCTCCCTTGGTTCGGCTGTAGAAGATGCGTGAAGTGCTGTCTGCTCCCATGGATGTAACAGCAATCATCTGTCTCGTCCCATGAGACAACGCGAGTCTGGCTGCAGTAACGGGGTACTCCAGATCAACTTTGCGGAACGCCGCCTGCGATCCTGCCTTCTTGATCGTCGTGCCCATACAGCAGAACAATTCGTCTGCTCCGATGAAAGCCTCCTCATGCCTTTCAAGCTCGTCCCAGTTCACAATCACTTGAGACAGTTTAGGGTGGGATATCGGAAGCTCCTGTCTCACGAGCGTGGTAACCTCTTCATATTCATCATGCGCGAGCAGCTGTGATACGAGCTGCTTGCCGACCAACCCAGTAGCCCCAATGACTAATCCTTTTCGTCCCACTAGCTAGACCTCCTGACAAACTCACTTTTCCCTATCATACCATGCAAAGAGAGCACAAATCCTCTATGGGATCTGTGCTCTCTTATTTTGGAAAAATCTATTAAAGTTTCTATATAGAATGAACTAGATATCTCAAATTCACATGCCTGGTTCAATCTATGTTAGCGGTACGTTCTGCTCCAGTTATCATATTCCTTCTCGGCTTCGTCGCGGGAATGACCGTATCGCTCCTGAAGCTTGCCGACCAGCTTGTCCTTCTCACCATCGATGACATCCAGATCATCATCAGTCAGCTTACCCCATTGCTTCTTGGCTTCGCCCTTCACTTGATTCCATTTACCTTTGAATACGTTGTTATCCATTCTTCTCATCTCCTTGTCTGTATGGTGATTCCAAGTTCCTAGAGACTAGAAAGTATGTCACCAGCGTGTTATATTCTTAACCCGAATCAGGATCTTTGAATCGACAAGGCAGGAGATGAAGTTCTTAACGGATTCTTAACAGCAGGATGGTCTGCACCGGTACTGGTCTACAAATATGCCAGCTATAATCGGGTCCCACTGTGTTCCTCGGCCCTGTTCCAGTATAGAGATGGCCTCCTCATCCTTCATTCCTTTGCGGTAAGGCCGGTCCGAGGTCATAGCGTCGAAGGCATCCGCTACTGCAATAATTCTTCCAAATAAAGGAATACGCTCTCCCGCCAGCTGATCCGGATATCCCTTGCCGTCATAACGCTCGTGATGGGAACGTACCCCGGATAGGAAGGGCTTAATCGACTGTGCCGGCTGGACATGCTGTAATATCGATTCGCCAAGCACCGGGTGACGCTGAATCGTCAAATACTCCTCTTCACTGAGCTTACCTTCCTTAAGCAGCACCATATCGGGGATGCCTACTTTTCCGATGTCGTGAATCAGCGCCGTTTTGTAAAGGGTGTCAAGCTCTTCCTCTGCAAGCCCCAGCTTGCGGCCGATCATGACCGAATATTCTGCCACCCGCATGGAATGACCCGCCGTATAAGGATCCCTGGCGTCCAGCGCTGCGGATAAGGTACTAAAATAGCTGTCCTGCAGCTGCTTCACCAGCTCGTCTCTCTCCTTCAGCTCAAGACTTAATTGATTCATCCCTTCCGTCGTAGAGCCTTCCGTCGTAGAGTGATCACTTTTTATAAGACGGGCTGCTGCAAACATAGACAAGCCAATCCCAAGCAGCAGTAGCCATACGCCAAGTCCGGCATACTCCCTCATGACGGTTTCAGAGTAATAAAATTGCTGAATTTCGGTTATAAAAAACACGAGCAGCAAAGGATAGATGATGATAAAGATTAACCTTATCCATGTGTTGGGACCAAGAGAAACAGGCTGCTGCCCTGTAAAAACTAGCTGGGTAACGCTTGCCTCCGCTTTATTTTCGACGGCTAATATGTAAGGTCTAATGGCTCTCGTTGTCATCATAAATTCGATAATGGCATGCAGGTAAGCAGCGAAAAGAAAGCTTATTACAATATATAAAGTATGTATAAATGATAGTTGGAGAAGATCTAACCGCTTCAGGATCGTACTTAGCAGCACGACCGGTAAAGACAAGCAAATATAATGCGAGTACAGTATCCGACAGAAGGCGTGAGCCGGCAAGGTGTGGAGAAAATCATACGCATACTGAAGACCTGTGCCGGTCTCAGCTTGAAGCTGTATATCTTTATAAGGTCTAACCTGCCTGAGGATAAGGTATATTCCAGTCAGCAGTGTAAGAAGTAATGCGGCAGCCAAGATCACTGCCAAATAACGGGACTCTGCTGCATGCAGATGAAGCGTTAAAGATCGTATAGACAGAAGCGCCAGTACAGCAGTTGCAGCCCAGCTAGCGATGTAGTTAACAGCCAATCTTTTGCGCAGCGCTTGATACCGTTGCAAGATGAATACAACCTCGCTTTCCCTAGAAGCTTATTCTCAAGTTCTATTATAGCCCAGAAGTCCCAATAACGAGAATATGCTTTTTCCTGTTTCCCCTGAAGAAGTTCTGTATTTGTAAATTGCTGTAATCTATGATATACTACTTAGTATTATGAATATTTAACCCCATTACATTCCTCTTTGAAGGTCATGCATTTATTCGCGGCTGGCATAAGAATAATGCATATGATCCGGAGTAAGATAACTCTTCATTTAACCCCATGGAGTAATCGCGTTATAACCCAAACACGAGATTTTATGATTTTCATTCAAACTGGCGCGGTCATCGGAGCCGTAAGGACAAAAGAGAGGTAGGGCTTTTGTTGTGTGAAATGTAAGTAGAGGAATACAATGCAGCTGTAGTTTCTACGCTACTACGAAGAGCAGCATTATAATATAGGTTAAATTTATATTGCTGAACCAAGCCGCTTTTGATCATTTAGACGAGGGCGACCTTGGGAGCACAAACATTAAGCCCCCGAGCATTCATCGCACGGGGGCTGTCCAACGTTCTGGAGTGTACCGCTCGCTTGTGCTGATCGAACTCACGTGGTCACGAGCACGGCTCTCTCCTTAGCGTGACGACTATGTACTGTACGCCCATTCAGGCAATGTGATTACATCGTGTACTCTCTGCCAAAACTTAAGGCCTGCCTATGCAGGCAGACCTTAAGTTTATATCATGGTCAAATCATTACCAGCAGAAAGCTTTAACGATAATAACCAAGAGAATAAACAATACCAAGATTGCGCCGATGGATTTACCTCCATCGTAACCGCTGAAGCCGCCTACTTGGCCGCCGCCATATCCGTATCCTACTTCGCTCATTGTAACTCCTCCTTTCTGTGTACTACACTCATACCATATGTTGCTCGACCTTATTTCGACCGGGCTAATTGCCCTTTTATTTCGAATTTTGAGCTGCCGTTGAATCCGAATAGGATGGTGGTCTGTGATTAGGATGGGGACGACCGGGATGGAACGGATGAGGTGGATGGTGCAGTCCTGCTTGGAAATGCGGGCCATTCGAGTGATGATGCGGTGGCTGCTGAGGTCCTGACTGAGGATGAGGGCCATTCGGACCTGGCGGATGGTGCGGGTGTTGATGTAGTGCCTGCTGGACCTGTGGCTTGTTCGGTAATCCCTGCGACGGTCCCTGAGGAGTCGGCAAGGCTTGCACGGATTGATTCACTTCCGCAGGGGAGGGCTGATCCAGATTCATTTGCTTCAATCTCTGACCGAGCTCCCCCAATGCAGCCTTATATTTCTTCGGCAGATTGAGCTGGTCGGATTGATCAAGGAACTGCACGATCAAACCGTGCATTTTCTGCTTCTTCTCAGGCTTCACCTCTTTAAATATGTCGACAACCCCATCCTTCATCTCCATTAACGTACTGCATAGAGCCAAGAACTGCTCCGGGGATAAATTCTCCAGAAGCTTCGATGACAACAGAGAAAAAGCATTAGAGGCAGCTTCACGCTTCGCCTTCTTCTTTGTCCTTTTTCTAGCGGGGGTCTTGGACACTTTCCTTCTTACATCGGTTCGCTGTTTATTCACGGGCTTCTCTCCTTTCGGGCACATATCGCTTGGGAAAGCACCCTTTTTTAGAACGCCTTCCTATGAGTAATCATAAACTAGAAGAAAGAACGGAGGCATCTTGATTAAAGAGGGTGACATGGATGAAAAAAAGCAGCATATCAAGCAAGAATAGAAATAACAATGGCAACAATTCGGAAGAAGCTGCAGCAAGAAAGATCGAATACTTAGCCCTGATCGCTGCTATCCTTGCATTCATTGCTGCAGGCATCGGATTGTACATCGCCTTGAAAGATTTTTCTCTGCCAGATGTGACGGAGGTTATAACCTGATGCGGAGAACTCACCTTACCTAAAGTAGCTTATGCGAACCTTCATCAATTGATATGGGCACTCGTTTTACGATAGACGAATAGCGGGAAGGCTTCGGCAGATTTTTTCATCGTTCATTCGATCTGACCCGGGCTTATCCCGCATTTTTGTATACTGAAATAAGCATTCTTTTGTGGAAAAAAGAGGATGTTTTTTGTCTTAAAATTAAGTATAATCAAATTACTTAACTGTTTTTTTGTTCCATTATTATCATTTGCGACCATCTAGTCGATACATAGAGTATGTAATATTTTTGGAATGGAGGGATTCTCATGCTTGACACACTGAAATATGCAGAAGATAAAGGATACAGCGTATGCTTGGTGATGCATAACGGCACATCCTACTTCGGTGAGATTGAAATCAGCCCTGATTCAGAGAACCTGGTCATTATTTGTGACCAAGGACGGATATCAGCTAACATACATGATATTAAACACTCCTCTACCATCGTTGCTGCTCACTTCTAAGTTGATTCACCCATTGCACAAATCTCACAACAAGATATTGACATACAAGCACCTATATAGCTCTGACAAGACCAAAGAAGCGAGCGCTGTTACAGCGTTCGCTTCTTTATGTGGATCTATCGATAATAATAGGTTGGCATAATACAAGGACATCCACAGCTTCTCGGTGCTCCTGCCCCAGGATAGCCACCAAATCCGCCGCCGAATCCGCCGCCCATTCCACTGCCGATGCCTCCGCCTCCATGTCCCTGACATTCAGGCAGCCACCACATAAAGCTGCAGTATGGCGGTCTTGGCGGTGGTGTTGGTCCAGGACCGGGACCAGGACCGGGTGCAGGAAGTGTTGGGCCAAGGTATTGGGCCCCGATAATATCCACATTGCTCACTTGCATGAATTGTACAGTGCCGTTCGGAAAGACCAAATTCAAGCTGACAATGCCGCTCGTATCTGGAGGAACAGGAGGTGCGTAGCCGAGGAGCTGCCAGGTCACCTGACCATACCCGGTGATGACGGATCGGTAGTAATGCCCTACTCGGCCTCTGTTGATCTCATCCTGAAAGAAATTTGAAGGTAACAAATATACGGACATGAACGTTACACCCTTTCGTGTAAGAAAATGATCTATACACGATATATGCCCATGGTTCGGGCGAGGTTCAAAGAATCCGCACCAGCCCAAATGAGAGCATCTGCTTACGCTAACGGTGCCAAGCCGCCCTTATCATACAGTACGGGTCCCTTAGACCATGCAACAGCAAGATGCATCAGCAGCTCTGTCTTTAGCATTTCCCGGATTCCCGCATGCTCCTCCGCTTCATACAGGTTAACCCACTCACCAGGATCAGCCGCAAGGTCATACAGCTCTCCCTTAGTATGCTGTACTCTAGCCCCAGCATCCCGCACTGCTCCCTCAATATACAAGATCAGCTTCCATTCCTTCGTTCGCCACATATAGGCCGGTGCGGAATGCGGTGCGCTGACTCCTTTTCCATGAAATTCACAGAATGTCCCTTGCCGTCTCAAGTCACCCAGCAGATCAAATCCCGGCAGCATAGGGTTGCGCGGCAATCCAGCAGCTTCGCTTAGCGTCGGAACAAGATCGATAAGCTCTGCTGGGCGATCATCGATGGTACCCCGCTGCGCTTCTGCAATCCAGGAGCCCGATAAGATCAATGGCACCCGGACACTTGCATCATATAAATTATATTTGGAGAACCGGAATTGTCGCTCACCGAGCATTTCTCCGTGATCCGAAACAAAAACGATCAGCGCATTCTCCAGCCTTCCCAGTCGTTCAAGCTTCTCAAGTGCCAGGCCAAAGTAATGATCGAGCCATGAACAATTGGCAAAATATCGGAGCGTTGTACGCCTTCGCTCCTGCTCGCTCATCGCAAGAAAGGCCTTTTTCTTGTCCAGATAGGACTCCCTGCTTCGGCTGTTAAGTTCATCTGATGCGGCAAGGTGAGTATTCTCTTCGTCGAGCCATGGCGGCTGTGGAATATCCGGGATATCGGCAATGGAGTACAAATCTTCGAATCGCTTAGGCACATTAAAGCCAGCATGGGGCTTAAGGAAGGAAAGGTAGAAAAAAAGCGGACGATCCGGGTCTACGTCTTCATTCAGAAACTTGAGACTTTGCTCAGCGACCCATCCATCACGATGCTGCTCCATAGGCACCTGGCTGGTCATGCCTATATAGCCGTGAACATTCTCCTCGCCACTGCCAAAGTGAGCCGTTTCACTGCTGTAAGCTTCCAGATACTCGGGATGTGTGTCGCCCATCATGATTGCATTTTCCTCGTAATGACCGCTGTTCCGCGCGAGTCCCACAGCCCTCACCTCGAACCCTCGGGAAGACGGAATCTCCGTCCGTTCGCCGTGATTCCAATGCGTTTTCCCGAATCCAGCTGTCTGGTATCCTGCCTTGCGCATCAATTCGGGAAGCGGATCAGAGGGCAGCCTGTCCTCATCGTAAATGCCGCCATAATTGGTTCTGACCCCCGTCTGAGAAGGATAGTATCCGAACATCATGGAGGTCCGGCTCGGTACGCACATTGGAGACTGGCAAACTGCCTGACTGTATGTAATGCCCTCCGCAGCCAAACGATCTAAATTAGGCGTGTGTATATGCTCGTTGAATTTACCTATGCAATCCCAGCGCTGCTGATCTGTCATGAAAAAGATAATATTGGGCTTATCCTGCGGCATTTCCCCTTCATCCTCTCTTCATCTATTCGAGAACTTCAAGGCAAGACGGAACATTTAGACAGTCTGGTCATTATATATACATGTAGATGGAGTCGAGTCAGGCAGGTCGCGGAAATGAATGATGAGAAGACATCAAAATCTACAGCTTCTCTCTGACTGAAGCCAGCTTCTGGGCACTGGAAGACGGCTTATCACGGCGGTCATCAATCTTAACCGAAGTCGAGACCCGCTGTGCGCCTGTACCGAACGGAGTCTCGTGCAATGCCCGAATGGCAGCAAATATATCGTCCAGTTCACCTTCGATAATGGTGCTCATGGATGTAAGCTCGTATTGAATTCCAGGCTGCTTAGCCAGCGTACGCTGCAGCTCTGCCACATAAGGACTCAGGCTTGTGCTTCCTGTTCCAATCGGAATAATAGTTACCTCAGCTATAGCCATTTATATCCCCTCCAAATTAGTCGAAATTCCAATTATTTATAATTTACGCCTCGATAGGCTCTTCACTTGATTCAACATTCTGACTTTTGCTGACGATATACCCATTGTAGCATGATCCTGTTCACAGAAAAAAAATATTTAAGAGATTCTACTACTTCTTCCAGCCCTTTTCCTTTGCGGTATGTTGGGATATTTGCTATAATCGCAAATGCGTTTCAACATCAAGCTGGTGTTTACAAGCACAACATATTGGGGTAATCTTGTAATACATCAACCAAATGTAGTGTTGAGACAGAATCGACCATTGTACGAATCTCTATAACTGTCAAGCTTTTTTTAGTAGAAATTTATGCGGCTCCACATTAGGCAATTCTAGAGATTTAAGAGCTCCATGTTACGGGACAACGAACTGAGCAGGTACATATGGGCTATCCAATAATCCTATATTCACACCTTAACTCGCGTACCCCCGGCGTACAGTATAACTATACCAGCAAGCGGGGACGCAAATGGCATTTATCTGGCCGCGAGAAAGCCGGAAAATGCTTTTTCTATGTAAGATGACTTCAAGTACGATTCTCTAGCCCGAAAATCCACGATGTAGATGCGGCGAAATTCACAGCAGGATGATCTTACTTTTTTTAATGCTTTACTCCATTTATCACTATCATAAGAAAGCGAGGGCTCTTCATGCCACAAGTGGTTAACAAACCAAACAATCGTCAGCTTGCCTTTGACGAGATCCGTATTTCCGTGTACGCAGACCGTATTCTTGCTGATCTGCCTATGCTTGATAAAGAAAAACTCGTTCGTGGTGTAACCTCTAAATTGCGCCGTGACGAAGTATCCAGTGAAGAAATCAGCAATGCATTCTCCATGTCTGCTCTTGAACTGGTAACCAAAGAGGAGCCGAACTGGAAATATGCAGCAGCTCGTTCACTGCTCACTTCTCTATACAAAAAAGCGGCTAACAACCGCCGTTACAAAGCATATCCGGAAGAGCCGTACGGTGCATTCTATCCACTGATTACAACACTTGTGAAAAAAGGCATCTATCGCGAAGAGCTGCTCGATTGCTATACAAAAGAACAAATTGAAGAACTCGGTGCCACGATTGAAGCAAAAAATGACCTTCTGTTCGATTACATCGGACTCCTGACGCTGGCTGAGCGTTATCTTGCGAACGACTTCGACGGCAGAGTCATGGAGCTTCCGCAGGAACGCTACATGGTTATCGCAATGTACCTCATGCACAAAGAGCCTGCAGACAGACGTCTTGAGCTCGTTAAGGAAGCCTACTGGGCGATGAGTAATCTCTATATGACAGCAGCTACTCCAACGATGTCCAACGCAGGTAAGAAGGTAGCTGGTCAGCTGTCCAGCTGCTTCATTGATACGGTTGACGACTCGCTGGAAGGAATCTTCGATTCCAATACGGATGTAGCACGTCTCAGCAAAATGGGCGGCGGCATCGGCGTATACCTCGGAAAAGTACGTTCCAGAGGCTCCGATATCCGTGGACACAAGAATACAAGCTCCGGCGTTATTCCTTGGATCCGCCAGCTGAACAATACGGCTGTCAGTGTAGACCAGCTCGGTACACGTAAAGGTGCGATTGCCGTTTACCTTGATGTTTTCCATAAAGACATTCTGGCATTCCTGGATCTGAAGCTGAACAATGGTGACGAGCGCATGCGTGCTCATGACATTTTCCACGGCATCTGCCTGCCGGACTTGTTCCTTGAGCGTGTAGAGAGCCGCGGCGAATGGAATCTGTTCGATCCGCATGAAGTGAAGAGAGTGATGGGCTGGAAGGACGAGAACGGCCGTGCTCTGGGTCTTGAAGACTTCTATGATGAAGAATTCGGCAAAGGCACTTTCCGCGAAAGATACGAGGAGGCTACCAATCATCCAGACCTGTCCCGCATCACGGTTCAAGCGATTGATATCATGAAGCGTGTCATGAAGTCTCAGCTGGAAACAGGCACACCGTACATGTTCTACCGCGATACGGTAAACCGTGCGAACCCGAACCGTCACAAAGGAATGATCTACTCCTCCAACCTGTGTACAGAAATTATGCAGAATCAGTCTGCTACAACGATTGAGCAGGAAGAGCTTGTGACGAAGGACGGCGAGACCCGTATCATCATTACGAAGAAGCCGGGCGATTTCGTTGTCTGCAACCTGAACTCGATCCATCTTGCACGCGCTGTACCACATGGCGTTCTGGATCGTCTGGTTCCGATTCAAATGCGTATGCTCGATAATGTCATCGACATTAATAATATTGAAGTACTTCAAGCACAATATACAAACAGCCAGTACCGCGCTGTCGGTCTTGGAACCTTCGGTCTTCATCACCTGCTTGCGCTTGAGGGCATTCGCTGGGAATCCGAAGAAGCAGTAACCTACAACGACAACCTGTATGAGAAGATCAGCTATATTGCCATCAAATCCAGCATGGAGCTGGCAAAAGAAAAAGGAAGATTCCCTAAATTTGCTGGTTCAGATTGGGAGAACGGTAACTACTTCGCATCCCGCGGCTACACGGACGGAAGCCGTGAAGGTAAATTTGTCAGCACAGCGCAGTGGAATGAGCTTGCAGCAGAAGTAAGTGAGCATGGTGTACGTAACGGATGGATGATGGCGATCGCACCAAACGCATCGACTTCGATCATTGCCGGTTCCACAGCAAGTATTGACCCGTTGTATGAGCTCTTGTCTTATGAAGAGAAGACCACTTACAAGATTGCGAATCCAGCACCGGATCTGTCCGAGAAGACGATCTGGTATTACAAGACTGCATTTAATATCGATCAGCACGCTTCCATTGATATGGCTGCTGCGCGTCAGCGTCATATTGACCAGGCACAGAGCTTTAATCTGTATGTGCGTCCTGATATCCGTGCAAAAGATTTCCTTGATCTTCACCTGCATGCTTGGAAGGCGGGCATCAAGTCCACTTACTACGTACGCAGCCGTGCGCTGACGATTGAGAACGAATGTGAATCATGTGAATCTTAAGGAGGCAACACCCGAATGAATGAGCAAAAGATCTTCAACACTGAGGCACCGAATAAATCCACCCGTATCATTAACGGCGAGAACTCCGGGATTCTGAACTGGAACGACATTCGCATGCCTCATATGTATAAATTGTATAAAGTGCTGCTGCTGAATTACTGGATCGCTGACGAAATTCCAATGTCCAAGGATGCTCAGCAGTTCCCGCATCTGGATGCCGAAGAACAGCGCACATTCAAGATCAACATCGGCCTGCTGGCCGTGCTCGATTCCATGCAGACCATGTTCGTCGGGGACGTTAGAGAATACTTGACCGATTCCTCCCTTGAGGCGATCTCCGCTATTATTGCCCAGCAGGAAGTCGTGCATAATCAATCTTATTCTTATGTGCTCTCATCCCTCGTATCGTGGGATGAGCAGAAGGAAATCTTCGAGTACTGGAAGCATGATCCGGTTCTGCTGGAGCGGAATCGATTCATTGCGGATATTTATCAGAACTTCCGTGACGAAGCTACGCCGCAAACGTTCTTTGAGGCGCTTGTTGCCGATATGATTCTTGAGGGTATTTTCTTCTACAGTACATTTGCTTTCTTCTACAATCTGGCACGGGATCAGAAGATGATGGGAACGGCACAGATGATCTCTTACATTCAGCGGGATGAGAACCAGCATTGCTACTTCTTCGCTGAAGTTTACAAGCAGCTGCTGGCTGACTACCCAGAGCTGAATACAAAAGAGAACAATGACTATGTCTACCGTACAATCAACCGTGCAGTAGAGCTCGAAACCAATTGGGCACACTACACACTGGAAAAAGTACGCGGCATCAATCTTCCTGAGCTTGAAGACTACATCAAGTTCACAGCGAACAAGCGTCTTCGCCTGATGGGAATGGACAAAGCATACGAGGGCGTTGACGTCAACAGTATGCCTTGGATCAAGCCGTTCTCTGATGAGGCATTGAATGCAACGAAGACCGACTTCTTCGAAGCTAAATCCCGTAACTACGGTAAAGTCGGTGATGATAACGGATTCGACGATCTGTAAGATCAGCTGCGTTCTTTCAAGCGATAAATCATTTAACGGATAAACGATTAACGATATCAAAAAGCGATCTTCCGTCTCGGCGGGAAGATCGCTTTTTTTGGTGCAGTTAGTTCAATCGAGAATGTCAGGCATGAACCTCTACACTCGCTTGATGCTTGTCGAGGAAATCAGCCATCGCTGTATATACAAGAATTTCATTCGCCTTACGAGAGAAGCCATGGCCCTCATCTTCCAGAACGATATATTCGACTTCTGTCCCCTGCTCCTTCAACGCCGTAACAATCTGATCTGATTCAGCCTGTACTACGCGCGGATCATTCGCTCCCTGAATGACAAGCATCGGCTTCACCATCTGCTTCAGGTAAGTAATCGGTGAATCCTTGATCAGTCGTTCACGGTCTTTCACCGGATCTCCCAGCCACTGCTCCATCATCGGCTTCCATGAATCCGGAACCGATTCAATGAAGGTAAACAGATTGGACGGTCCGAAGATGTCTACTGCTGCGCGGAACAGCTCGGGATGACGTCCGGCAAGCAGCAGCGTCATATAGCCGCCGTAGCTGCCCCCCACGATAAATAGACGATCTGGTGAGCTTATACCCTGTTCAAACAGCCATTCGATACCTGCTACGCAGTCCAGTCGAGGGCCTTCACCCCAGTCTCCTTCCACCAGCTTGATGAAGGTCGCCCCATATCCTGCACTTCCGCGGAAGTTAGGCGCGAAGATGTTATAACCCCGGGCTAGAAGGAACTGGAACATCGGTCTAAAAAACTTACCTTCCGAAGCCTGCGGTCCCCCGTGCGGCCAGAAGACCGTATAACCGTTAGCCGCTTCAGGCTTCGCCTTAAACAGTAAGGCCTCAATCTCCATTCCGTCGAAGGAGGTATACCTAACGACATCCGGGTAACACAAATCCTCTTCCGTCAGCCCCACGACGACGTTATTCGTGAGCTGCTCCCACTCCCCATTCACATGACGGTAAATGTTGAAGGGCTTCACTGCCCCGCGGCCAAGAATATATACATTTCCCGATTCAGCCACCGATATCTGCTCTACGAAATCAACGGGCAGAGGAACGGACGTATACCCTTCTTCACCATAAGGGACAGCATACATTCGGCTCTCAATTCCCACACTCGTAACCATATACAAAGTCTGAGACTCTTTGTGCCACTCGATGGCTCCAACCTCTTCCTGATCAAAGGCTTGGACCGTTCTAACTTCACCCCTTGAGATGTTATATTCAGCTGCATAAGAGAATTCCTTTCCTTGGTTGGTCACAAACAGCAGCGTATCGTCATCGACAAAAGTAACGCTTCTAATGACTTGAACCTCTTCTTCAGGGAATACATACTTTACCTCAGCCTCTCCATCCGATTGGATGAACAAGGACTGATGTGTATTTGAGAACATCTTCAGATAGGCTCTGCGCTTCTCATCCGGGCTGATCGCTGCAAGATAAGTCGGTCTATTTGCTCCTTCATGAAGCAGCTCGTCCTGCCCGGATTCAAGGTCAAGGCATCTGGAATTCAGATACACCGGATTATCCTTGGAGGTGTCATAGTATATTCTTTTCCCATCCTTCGACAGCTTCACGAAATAGAACTTATCGTCTGCTTCACCGGGCACAATCTTAACCGGCTTGCCGCCGCTCGGCTTCAGCACATACAGATGCAGATTCTCATCACCGTCTTTGTCAAAATCAGCGAGTATAAACTCGCCGTTCGGGTCTGTCTTCATAAAGCTGCCTGACTGATTCTCATATGTAAGCGGGTAAGGAAAGCCGCCGGGCAGGTCCATAGCCCACAGGTTCGGCTGACCGTTCAAGTTGCTGTTAAACAATAGTCTGGATTCATCCTTGGTAACCGTAAAATATCGAATAACACTGGTTTGGAAAAATTGAGCCACGTCCGGGATAGGAAAGTTAATCATTGCGATAAAGCCTCCTTTATATTCGTTTGCTCACTTCCTCTACATCATAATTTACACATCCCTCATGATCAAGATATGGAATGCGCTTAAGCTAACGTATTGTTCGATATTTAAGGCTCATCGAGCCTCTGCCGAGATAACAGACCGAACCAATGTAATCATTCGAGAGATAGAGCGGACGAGTCGTATAGGACTCCCCTGATTCCAATTGTGAATGCCGAATCCAGGTATAATCCTCCGCAAGCGTATTAAGCTTAAGCCACCGGCCTCCGATCCCGAGCCCCGTCGCTTTGGCGAGCGCCTCCTTGCGCGTCAGCATCTGTAGTAATATTCTTGTTCGGTCCTGTTCATTACTCGAGGCAAGACAGTATTTTCGTTCGGATGGGGTCAGAAACCGGGAAGCGATTCGCTCTGCTCTCAGCATGTCCCGCATGCGCTCCACATCAACACCGACAGGACAGCTGCCTGCAATGGCAACGCATGTCAATTGATCCGTGTGGGCCAGATTGAATTCAATCCCTTGGCGGACGAAGGGCTTCCCATTCGCATGGTACTCCAGCTGTACTGACTGGGGAGAACAATCGAGGTGCTGACTGAGCACGTATTTTAAAAAAGCTCTTGAAGCGGCAAACTGGGTCCTGTCCTTCAAGGTTCGGTATCGCAGCATTCTCTTTACCTCACTATCGTTCAAGGCATTCCGCAGCTCAGGCGCCAGTGTACACTGCCCCTGGGCAGAAGTGTACTGAATCCACACCTCTAACGTGCAGCTCATACATTCACCCCCATTACTATAGCAGCTAGGTCATCACTGACATTCGCAGCTTCTCAGGGACTGCATGTTGATACAAAGCGTGCAGTATTTCCTCATCTGAAGGCAGGAGGAACATTTCTCCCATTTTCATATAATCCAGATTCATCAGTGCCGATTCTGATACATACATGCAGGCCTGCTTGAGCGAATCGAGGTCTGCATAATGTCTGCCAATACACTTCATCCGGCTCATTTGCAGTACCTTCCCGCTGATGCCTTTATACGGCAGCTCCATGAGACAAGAGACGACCTGGTTGTACAGCTGCTTGGGATCAATCGAGAACCCGCTCAGAATGGAAAATGAAAATGAGGATCGATAATAATGCTCCCATGCTGCATTTTTATTGATCAAGCCGTTATGAACTGCCTCTTGAAAAAACAGAGAAGCTTCGCCAAAGAGAGCCTCGAGTCCAACCATCAGCATGACGTGCTCTCTCGTCGACATAGAGGCAGGATCGGCTGCAAAGCCAAATTGAACAACCGGAATCGGCTGAAACCTCTGTGTTTCACGGTACATATCTATTGAGGGCTTCCTGGATAAAGCCACCTGTTCACCTGAGGCAGGAGCGATCACAGCTGGTTCGGGGATTACGCTCTCCAAATAATCAATGACAGCATCTGCCTTAACCGGACCTGCTACCGCCAGCGCCATCCGGTTCTGTGTATAATACGTCCCATAGACCTCATGCAGCACGGATGCATGGATCCCTTCAATGCTATCCGGCGTACCCGCGACATCCATAGCCAGTGGATGATTCTCCCCATACAGCATGGAGAGAAGCTGCTGCATACATAACCATACGGTCTCATCGGTATAGCCGGATAATTCCTGCCTGATGATCGACTTCTCTAATTGAATTCGCTCTTCAGGAAAATAAGGCGTGAGGATCAAATCCATAAATAGAGCCAAGTTGCTGTAATACTGATCTGTAGAAGCCATCTGATAGGTTGTTACATCGTACCTGGTAAGAGCCGAAGTCGAAGCACCTTGCCTACGTAGACGCTGATTAACCGAGGGGCCGGGCTGGCAAAACATCATGTGCTCCAGAAAGTGCGCCGTCCCATAAGGAGCATGTATTGAAGCGGATCTGATCTGTGAATCAGAGACTTCCGGTCCATCATGAATAGCTCCGTAGGATACACTGAGCGAAGTGAACGTGTGGGCATGCTCCGGCCTTGGGAGAATCCGAATGAGCATGCCTCCCGGCAGACAGTGCTCTATCACATCCTGATCGAGTGTTATTTTCATGCTTCTATGCTCCCTTCCCGCTTCTGTCCAGATTCTCATTCGGAAAAAGAACCCAGGTTACAGCTTTTTCAAGGTTCGAAGCGATATGTACAATGTCATCTGAAGTTACAGCTGTGATCTGTGCCAAGAAGTCTGCTGTATCCATTGTGGCACCCGTAAGACATTGATCCAGGTGGATATCGATCTCTTGTTCGGGCAGATCGATGCCGACTTTCATGAAATGAAGTACTCCTTCAATCGCCTGTGTGATCTCGGCCGCTTCCACCTTCCCATCGGCGACCTGCTCCAGCTCTCTGTCAATAATGGAGAGAATATCACTCATATTGCCGACTGTCGTACCCGTATGAACATGCATCAGTCCTTGGAATCGATCCAGCTCGCTCATCACTTGATATACAAGCTGGCTCCGTCTTCGCAGTTCCCGATTGAGCCGGGACATGGGGCCGGCGGCAAACAGATTATGAAATACAAAAAGCGCTGCATAGGCTGGCGAACCATAGGATACATGGGTCTTATAAGTAATGTTTAATTTACACTGATTAAAATTACCGTGTTCAATCATAAGGGAAGGCTCTTTCCCGGCGGGTATGCTGCTCCCCAAAGCTATTTGATTCGCAGATGAGATAAGAATCGGATCCCCTTGCTCTTGTACGGCAGAGGATTGCGGTGTGAACCAGGAGAATACATCATCCGTATAATGTTCAGGCAACACATTACCAACAATGTGGATGTGTATAGGTAAACGAATGGCTTTTTCATAAGCCTCATATATATGGTGCTCTTCTATGGTCCACGAGTCCTCTTCACCATCTTCACAGCTATTCGCTGATTGTGATGCATAGCCGATATAGGATAGACAACGGCTCTTTAACAAGGAGCTTGGATCATGTGCCTCTCGATGTACCGCATACTTAAGCCCATCCATTTCCTCCCTCATTCGCTCTGAATCAAAGCGATTGGGCCCGGAAGGTCTCATCATTATTTCGGATAAGAGCTTGAGCGCCTCCCTAGCGGGTGAGCTCTCTGCCTCTGAATCGCCGGGCTGCAGGACCTTAATAGCATAGGAAAGGATCTGATTGGACCCCTTCTGCTCGATGTGATACTTACAGCTTGCTCCGTACAGCATACATAACCGTTCTCTTTTTGCTGATTCGCTCAGACCTGTGCCTCCTGCTGTCCAGAGAAGCCTTCCGAGCAAGGAGTACATCTGTTCATTAATTTCTCCGCTATTGATAATGGATACCGTCAAATAAGCGTTATAGTACTTGGTCGTAGGCATTAAATGAAGAGATACGTTGCCTCGACTCGTTGATATGAAACGATGGGACATGATGACACCTCCCTAATATGAAAGTCCAGGAATCTTAACTTAGGCTTAGGTTGTATACCTCCGCTTGCTGCAAATTCATTCCGAGCTGGCCGAAGCCTTCAACAGGCCGGCTGATCCAGTCAAGCCGGGGAGGCCCAATAGGAGAGGAAGGAGCTGTCGTCTCCTCGCTCTTCCAAGCTAGAACCTGCTCATGATGACGATCCCAGAATCGCCACTGCTCCGGCTGCTGCAGCAGCTGAGCCCGAAAGGGACCATAGATCTGCTCTGCAATGTGCTGAACATCCTCACTCGGCTGAAACGGAGGAAGAAATACAATCCGGCTCTTGTAGTCCGCCGTCATGGTCATGAAGTACAGACACACCGGCTTTTTGGCTTTGGACAATATTCGGAATATTCCGCTTCTTGTTCGTATATTCGATGTCAGAAACGGCAGCTGCAGCTGATAATTGTCTGTGTTATAGCCCGTCTGTCCGTCCACGAACAAGCTGAAGCAGCCGCCTTTTTTCAAATGGGAATACAGCTTGATGCCGATCAGCTCATCCTGGGAGTTCAGCATCTCCGCTCTTGAATATTTACGAATGGACTCCCACTTATCGAGCTGCTTCTCCTGCATAACGGTATCCCTCTCCGCTACCAGATAAAAAGGAAGACCCTCACGGTAATAGCCATTGCGGATTTCTTGTCCAATCGTCACCATATTGTGTCTGACAAACCCATAGTGAAAGGTGAGGAAGGCCCCTCCCTCCTGAAGAGTATGCTGCACGTGCTCTCGTCCATGAACCTCATCCCATTCCAAGAAGGAATACGGTGACTTCTTATGCTCTTCTACCGTCCGCAAGAAGGACAGATAATCAATCCATGTCTCCTCAGCCGTTCTCGGCCCTCCAAGCGGGTTCATTTCCTTCGCAATATTCATAAGCGCATAGAAGTAGCCCAGCTTGATGCCGGCCTCCCTCTGCTGCTCAAGCTCGAGCTGTACTGCATTTCGGTGAAGCTCAAACGATTCTCTAAGATTCATGACAGATCTCTCCTATATGTAGACTGCAATCGCAAGACATCCGGTTCTGATGCAGACCCTCGAGCATGTGGGCCATCAGCCGCAGGGCCAGCTCCATCTGCCCTGGCAGCCGATCAGAGGCGAGAACGCCTTGACCTTCAACCAAATCGCCGCCAATGAAATACAGGTCGGAACGAAGCACCATTTCCATCGCTTGCAGCACGACGTGCCAGGAAGGTCCGCCGCTCAGCGGAAAGTCGACATGAGGGAAGGTGCCGGGGTCCAGACAATCCATGTCAAAGGAGAGATATGCCACGGCCTCAGGATGAATAGCCCGCAGATCCGAAAGTATTTGCTCGATCGTCTGCGGCTCCAAACGTTCTGCAGAAATTTGAATGAGCTTATCATGGGTATACATTTGATCCACAGATCGGATCCCTCTTAGTCCCAGCTGTACGACCGCTGCAATCTCATCTTGTGCCAGCAGATGGCGTACAAAATTGGCATGATGAATTCGATCATGATGCAGCGCGTCAATGCCGCAATCATGGTGCGCATCAAACTCTATCAAAATAATCGGCTTGTTTATATGCTCCAAAAATGCAGATAAGAGCATATGCGTGATCGAATGATCTCCACCAATACTGTACAGCCCTGCCTGCTCTGCAACCGAGAGCTTCACTGCCTCTGAGACGGCTGCCGAGCTCACACCCAATTCATTACCAATGAAGAGCTCTTTCTCGCACGATCCTAAATCCTGCATAATGACGCCCTGCATCAAACGCCGGTCTGTTCCAATGTCATATAGACCGGAAGTATAGGGTGATACAAGAGCAGGGTACACAGTTCTTTTCCACGATTCGGCCCTGAGGCTGTCCTCGAACAAACCGACGGATGAATCATGAATGCTTGTCCCTCCGGCATAAGGAATACCTAATAAATAGAAGTTTGGCTTCGGCTGACCCAGCAGTGGACTGAATTTAAAATAGGGAATGAGCGGATGACGAACACCTGGAATCATCGGAGTATCTCTATCCTTATTCCAGGTGTCAGGCTGCACCTCATAGAATTGTGTAAAGCCTTCATCTGCCGCAACCCATGATTCTCCCAGACGCTGCATCAGATAGTAGGGATTCATAACGTACCTCCTTAGGCTTGTGGTGAGAATACTTTTTCTTGAGCTCTGTGATCTGAGTCCGAAGCTTCTTGGATGTAGCGCTTCTTATACATTCGAAACGTAGGGATAATAACACTGGCACCCGCTAGATTAGCGAAGAATATGCACCAATAGAAGGCTTCTGGCTGATCTAAGAGTGTCGTCATTCCGAAACCGGCAGCCACGATAAGGATAAAATAAACCGCGTTCAGCAGGAGCGCACGATACCCCTGACCTGTCTGTTCCATCGTCAGAAGAGCCGTCATTAATGGACCCATCAGTATATAGGAGGGCGCCACGATGCTCAGATACTGTACCGCTTCCTGCCGGGCTGCTTCCTCTGCGATGAGAAAGGTAACAATGGGCTCCTTGAAGAGCCATACGCCGGCTGCAATCAGCGCATAGGCAGCGTATGAATGCTGCATTCCTTTCTTGAAGCCTTCATATGCTCTCTCTCCTTTCTTCTCAGCCATGTTCTGATTAATGATGATCCCAATGGCGGAACCGATCACGATGCCTGGCAGAATGGCCATGGTCTGGATTCGATAACCTACCCCGAAGCCAGCGATAACACTCTCACCATAGGGACTGATAATCCGGTTATAAAAGAACGTGCTTAGAAAGATAAGACAGTAAGACACAAAGACGGGTACACCTACATGCCGCAATAGAATTAACTGTGACATCCTCCATTGAAGAGGAGGAAGCTTGAAGTGACCCGTGCGAATGAGATAAATAACCGCAGCAGACAGGGATAGCAGACCGCTGATCATATTGGCATAGACGATTCCACTTAAGCTAAGGCCAATAACACGGACCAGTAAATATACAAGCAGAACATTCACTGCCGCTGTTCCTACCGCTATAAGGGAAGCCTGCTGTGCCCTGCCGAGTCCACGCAGGGCAGCACTCGCAATGGCCCCTAGAACGGTTGGGATGGCCGCAATCATCATCCCTCTTACGTAACCTGAGAAGAGCGGATGAATGGAGTCTGCAATCCCATAATAGTAGCGGAATAGCGGCACACACAGAATGACGATCAGACCGATCGTCATCGTCAGCAGAAGGCCGCCTGCTGCATAATGAGCCAGCAGACTTGAGATTTCTGCCTGATCCTTGCTGCGATGGCGAGATATCGTAACCTGTGCAGACAGCTGGAGCGCTTCGACGAGTGCGATCAAGAGGAATGAAATAGGGATATATAAAGACAGTACATACAGCACATCCTGTCCTGTATGTCCCATAAAGAACACATTCGCCATCTGAGTGATCATATTAACGAGAGAGGCTAGAAGCATAGGTACTGCTGTCTTGAGCAGCAGTCCGCTGATCTTTCCTGTCGTGTAATCCAGGCTCTTCATGACATATCTCTCCTTCGTTAAACGTCAGCAAATTTAGTGCAGGCATCGAATGCACAATGACAGAGCAGACCGACAGCTGATGATGATCCCCTGCCACGAGCAGTACTCTGGTGCCGGTTTCAGGCTGGTTCAAGCGGAGCCATTCGGCAAGCTGTACCCAGACATCTCCACTTAGCGCGTCTTCTGCCCTGCTGTTAACAGCGGGTGCTGAATCAGAATCAAATCCATAATGGAGTGCAGACTGGATAAAGGTCTGGTCCGGGCTGTATCTCTTAATGAGTGATGCTATGATCGTCTCTGCATTCGCAGAAGACCACTCCTGCTTCCCCTCGTAATGAAGCTCAAGTGCTCCTCCTGCCGGGTTCACTTCCATCGCAACTGCCATATCCGTTCGAGGATAGGGTCCCACTTCCTTCTGTGGGAGGGAGTTTCCTTGTTCGGGGAAGTCAGTAACCTCTTTCTTCTGAACAATCCTTTGCTCTGAGAAAACAACAAGTGACTGACGCTGGATTGTCAAGTGCATAAGAGGAATGAATTCTACTGCGGCAAGCGGACCCAGATGAGATAAGCCGAGATAGTTTGCGAAGTGAAGCGGAGTCTCCTCCAGCAGCCGGGCCAGAGGAGGATTAAGTGCATACCTGTCAGGATAGGACTGTGCTAATACAATTGAATCCCAGCAGCTGTCCTTCTGAAAGGGCTCCAGTACTTTACAAGCCATGTCCCCGCTGGTCACGCGCTTTCCGTCTCGAATATATGCGCGGATTACAGAATCCATGGGAGTACCGAAATATGCCTTCTCCGCATACAGGTAGGGAGAGAGGACACGATAGTCTTCCGGTGATGCCTCCAATACATAATCCTGATCAGGTATAGTCAGCCAGTTGATACTGTTGACGAACAACGGAGGAATCTTCAATCTCTTATGCATAGCTCATCTTCCCCGTAATATAAGCCTGGAACACATTGACCTTCTGTATATTGGTCGTTCCCTCCATGAACTCAAATGCTCTCGCGTCCCGATACCATTTATTCAATAGCGGATGCTCATACAGCGATCCAGGACCCAAATAATCTGCTGCCAGCTGGGTGGCTTCCTCTGCAAGCTGAGTTGCCCGGATCTTACCCAGTGAAGCAAGGTATCCCTTCTGTCCGTCAGCATCGATCTCCATCGCGGCATAACGGATCAGTGAACGTGTTGCTGCCAGCCGAAGCCACAGCTTCTCAAGCTCCTGCTGCTCCTTCTCCTTATATTGCCTGCGCTCTGCAAGCAGATAATCGTAAGCTGCCTGGGCAACACCAAGACCAAGCGCGGCTACACCGGGGCGCATCTGATGGAAGGTTTGCAGCGCTCCCCAGAAGCCCCTTCTGGATTTGCTCAAATGTCTGCCGAGCACCTGTTCCTCCTCAATCCTGCAGCCGTTGAAGGTAAGATGACTAAGCTGCACAGCACGGACACCCATCGTATCAAGTGGAACCGCACTAAACCCTTCTACCGAGGTGTCGATCAGCAGAACCTGAATTCCGAGCGGCGTATGGCTGGTCTGGGCAAATACAAGTCCCATGTCTGCACGGCAGCCGTTACCAATAAAATATTTCTCGCCATTTAGAATCATGTCTCCATCAACAGCTCTATGGACTCTCGTCTGGATTCCGGTTGCATCAGAGCCCTTCTTGGGTTCAGACAGAGCAAAGAATGTCCAGGAGGGCGCCTTCAGAAATCGGGAGTAGAAGCGCTCCTTCTGCTGAGAATCTGCAAGCTCATTGATGATAATGCCGGACATGGAGGGACCCGGACAGCCCAAGAATGTGCCTGCATCGCCATAGGCCAGCTGCTCGATCGCCGTGACCCGTTCGATACAGCTAAGCCCATAATATTTCTCTGATCCGATCGTAACGATTGGTTCGCCGCCATATTCAGGAGGAATCATCATCCGATTGGCAAGCTGCAGAGAAGGACGGCTGGTGTATAAGGACAAGCGCTCGGGCTGCTCATCTACCAGCTGTCCTACCTCCCTCAAATCGCTGCCGATCTCTTTCATTTCCTGCTCGAAGACTCGTAATTTATCGGTGGTAATCATGCTCATACTCCCTCCTTTAGGACACGTAATAAATGTTCTTAACTGCCTGGGATATGTAATAGCTATACATGACCGGTCCATTCACGTAACCATGTCCCCCGCCCAGCTTTTGAAGGAGACCAAAAGCACGGTCCAGCTCTTGATGAAGCATAGCTCGCAGCGACGCCCGATTCACAGGGCTGCAGCTATACTCCATATGCTCACTACTCGTGCTCTTGATCATCTCCAAAATCGTCAATATATCCGTAATATTGCCTTTAACCAGCTGATTCTGCAGCGTCGGCCCGTTTCCGGATTCACGCCCGGAGAGGTGCTGTCTTACAAGCTCAAGTCCTGCAGCACATAGTTCTGCCCGGTACAGCAGCATTCTCTCCAGCAGCTCACTGTAGAGCGGATCCTCGTGGCTGCCTTCCTGAACACGCTTCTCCTGTGTCTGTGGAAGCCGCAGCAATTGAAGACCCTCCACCTGCAGAATAGAATCCTGGATCAGATGGATATTCTCCAGCTCGGCGATAGAGAACAGCTCATGACCGTCATACAGGAAGCAGTCCAGCTCTTGAAGCAGCCGCTGAGAGATCATAATATAGCCGGTGCTATTGATTGGAACAATCATTTTATCCTTGATCTGAAATAAAGAATTCTCCAGAAGACGCTCGGCTCCCAGATCGGCAGAGGCACTCGCAATTCCGTTGTCAGCCGTCGCGATACTTCGATTATCCTCGTCTCTGTTCATTCTACTGGCTCCCTTCAATGTCTCATTAACACAAATCCGAAAAAGCTGCCCAGACCAATGCTGGTCATCACATAATGACTCCCTTTCTCCATCCATCCCTTCGCCATCGCTTCCGATAGGTTGATGAACGCATCACTTGAGAAGGTATGACCAATGCTCGGAATCATATCAAGGTATACCCGCTCTTGGGCGAATCCGGTCCGATGCAGAAATTCCTTCCACGTCGTCCAGTTCACATTATGCGGCAGGATATAATCCAGATCTGACAGCTCCATGCGGCAAGAGCTCAACAACTTATCTAAGCCGCTGATAATATGGCTTACATAGGTTTGGTTAAACCCTGCCATCTCTTCCTCCGTAGCATAATATCCTGTATGAAATCTTGTATCGTTGAATAGATAAACCGATTGAATCACGTTACGGGTTCCTCCATTTTCGAGCAGCAGAGCTACCGCTGAATCGCCGAGCATTGTAGACTTGCGAATATAACGCCAGGAGTTTGGCAAAAAGTTGAACTGGTCCGCACAGAGCAGCAGGATTTGGCGAATCTCTGGATCACGTTCAATCATCCGGTTTGCCACATCCAGCGCTGCCATAGATGAAGCGCAGTTCAGCTGAGAGATGCCGTAGCACGGAAGGAGCTCCATGGAAAAAGGACGCAGCACCTTGTGCAGCAAGCCATAATCTCCCGGAACCTGCACATGGGCAGAATGGGCGTACAGCACAACGTCGACCTCATCCAGCGACTGCTTCTCCTTCAATTTCTGAATACACTGGATCAGAGCGTCATCCAATGTCTGATCCGTGTCCCATACCGGTGACCCTTTGAGCTTATGGTATTTACTCAGAAGCTGCAGCTCTCCCTTACTGTAGCCAAGCCCATCGAGGAGGTCGGCGGGAGATTCAATCCGTTCCGGAATACTTACACTGATATCCTTAATGCCTAGCCCCATCGCTCCCCTCTCCCTTCAAGCATCCTTCTTACATTTCCAGCAGCAATTGATACAGATATTCCTCCTCTTCCTCGTAGTGAAGCACGCATACATGGGTATAGGAGTGCTCTTCACTTAGAAGAGAAGACAAGGCCATGAAGGGAGCTGCACTCCACCTGCAGGTGTCGTAGCCCCTGACCTCATAGGATGGATCAAGCAGGCCGCACAGCGAAGGGTGAGCCAGGATGAGCAGCCTTTGCGGTACGGCCCTCTTCTGTACCAGCCATTCATCCATCTGATCATTCAGCACCTGTGCATTCAGCGATGGCATATAGTTCATTCGGATATCTACAATATTTCCCGAGCTTCCCTGTACCCTGTCCATGAGCAGGAGAGCCCCGGTGTCCACGCCTGAGACTTCCTGCAGCTCCTTGGTCTTATACGGCAGAGAGGTCTGATCCATCACCAGCAGCATTGCCCGGCTGAAGCCCGATTCCTTCAAGTACTGATTGATGATATGAAGGGCCATAAAGGGAGCAGCAAAGCCCATATCATTAATGGCAAAGCTCAAAAATCCGGCTCCATAACGGTCCATTATATAATTGACGATTGAAATATCCGGCCTTATATTCGGAAAGCTGTAGGCCAGAATGAATAGATCTGTCCTCGATATTTCCTGCTTCCATCGCTCATCATCCAGTATTTCTGCAGCCATATTGTGGTATGAATTGTTGTTCCCTTTCTCGAGCCATTCATAGTCTGGAGTCATGTCGAAGCCGGATAATAGATCATGATGAAACCGCTCTAACTGCGGATGCTCAAAAGGAGGGCTCTTCTGCGTGAATTCCTTTACGAATAACTGCTGGATTCCGAGTGCCATCAGCTTACACCGCTACAAGCTGTCTCTCGATATATTCAGCCAGAGACCCTACTGTACTGAACACTTCCGGCTCCAGTTCATCAGGATCAATCTCCAAGCCGTCAATCCGATCCTCCAATGTCATCAGCAGCTCAAGCACCGAGGTAGAGTCAAGATGCAGCTCTTCAAACAGGGATGTCTCCAGCCCAATTGGACGTTCCTCCTTTGTGTTCAGCACTTCTTCCAATGCACCTTTGATTTCTTCAATAAGCATATTTGTTGTCATCTCTATTTCCTCCTTAGAAATATAATTTATAGAGCCGGAATCATCGGCTTGACTTCAACCAAATGCTGCTTGCCCAGCAGATCCTGCACCTGGTCCCGGTCTCGGATCAAATGAGCCTCTCCCTTAGCAACAAGCACTTCAGCCGGATACCCATGACTTAAAAAGTTTGTAGGTGAAGCTGTCGGCCCATAGGCTCCGGAGTTGAATATGCCAATCAAGTCACCCGGCTGCACTTTGGGGAGAGCTACTTTCTTGCCCACCACATCGTTCGGAGTACACAAGGGTCCGGTAATGTTGTATTCTCCTTCCGCCGGCTCATCACAGCGGCTTAACAGAGCGATAGGAAAGTTCCGTTTAACATAGGAACCGACGCCGACAGCAGCCATATGGCAATTGGTTCCTCCGTCTGTCACAACAAAAGTTTCATCATACGATTCTTTAACGTACAGTGCCTTGCTCACCAATAATCCTGACCGCCCGACCAAATATCTTCCCAGCTCCATAATGAGCCGTGTCTCAGGATGCGTTTCTTTAAAAGCCGCGAACAAGGGATTCAGCTGCTCAGCAAGGCCATGCACATCAAGAGAGGACTCTCCTTCGAAATAGGGAACACCCAGTCCTCCTCCCACATCAACCATATCAAGCTGCACGCCAAGAGCATCCTCGATCCTTACAGCGAGATCCAGAATATGTCCGGTGTTCTGAACAATCGGATCGATGTCCAGCATCCGTGTTCCCATATAGACATGGATACCCCTGATCGTGATATGAGCATATCCATTCATCCATGCTGTGCTGCTGAATAAAGCCGCCTCATCGATGCCGAATTGACGCGGCTTGCCGCCCATAGTCAGACGAGAGCCCTTAACCGAAAAGGCAGGATTAATTCGCAGTGCAACCTTCGCTTTAACATCAAGCTCTTCTGCCAGCCGATTGATGATCTCCAGCTCCTGAAAGGACTCACAAACGATGGCGTAAATGTTGTAGTGCAGACAAGCCTTGATTTCCTCTTCGCTTTTTCCCGGCCCTAGAAAAATAATGTTGTCCGGATCAGTCCCCGCTTTTATACTTGTTATCAGCTCGGCGAGAGAGCAGACTTCTGCATGGGCTCCGAGGTTTTTAAGATAGTTATAGATAGAGATGTTCGGATTGGCCTTCAGGGAATAAAAAATGTCTACTTCCTGATGGAGCACTCGGCGAAGCTCCGAGTAAACCTCTTCAAGGATGTCTCCGTCATAGATATACAGCGGAGTTCCATATTTGCGTGTCAGACTGGATATTGCATAGTTCTGAATCGTATATTCCTGGCTCATTTGACTCCTGCCTCCCATTCCCTCAGCTTATGATCAATTGATGCATCCAGCTCAAGCAGCGCTTCGCGTGAATCTGCCACAAGCAGACCATACAGCCGCCCTGTAAACAGGCTGCCCGGCTCCTTATAAGCGGCATTTACTGTAGCAAAATTATTAATAATGAACCCTTGCCTGCTCTGCGGGCTGTAGATGAACGCTGAGAGCAGTGTTTTGAGCTCTGGGTATGGGAAATAGTCCTTTAGCGTAAGGGTATATTTCTTCGCAAGACCGCACTGCTCTTGTCCAATGAGCCGGTCCTGCAGATTGGTTTGATACGTAGACATGTTGAATCTGGCATTGATCTCAAGATTGGGATACAGTCTTCCTTCCTGATCAAGAATGGCATCAATACCGACCATCCCATAATATCCGTCTGCAAACATGGCCTTGCCGATCAACTGAGCGGCCTCCTGCAGAATTTCGATCTGAGCCTCCGAAAGTCTTGAAGGCATCACATGTCCCTGATGCACGCCGTTCTCAACCAAGGATTCCTTCACACAGAGAAACTCTACCCGGCCATTGCGATCAATAAGAAATTGGTAGTTCAGGTCACAGATTTTATCAATCCACTCTTCAAGTACATAGTTGATACTGCGGGTTTCCTTTTTCCGAGACTGCTGCTCCAGCATTTTGAGCACTTTATCGAACCGCTGCCTGTCGCCAATGACCGTGATGCCCTTGCCCGACACGCCCAGTGCGTCCTTCAAAACCAGGGTGCCGCCTTCTTCAAGCAAATAAGACAATTCATCAAAGCCTTGCTTCAGCTCTTCAATCGTGCTGCACTCCCTGCCATTGATCTGACGTATTCCAAGCTCTCTGTTCAGCCTGCGCGAATACCCTTTATCATTTACTTTCTGAAAAATATCTGCACTTGGAACTGCAAGAGGTATACCTACGAGCTTCGACAGCTCCTCCTCCTTGGCCGAGACGCCAAAAGGAACGAGATATACAGTGTTATGCCGGGCGATTTCCCGAAGTCGGTTTAATGTGGACTCGCAGTCCAATACATTTTCTGTTATATTTAGCTTAGGTGCGTTATTACGCATTGTTAGAAGTAGTGAATTCCCGAATCCAAGTGATTTGGCGTCTGTCATCATCTCTGGGTCAGGACTTTCTTTTAACAACACATAGTCACCCTTCCCTGCAAGAAAGACACCCAATTCCTCCATTCGATTCACCAGCTCTACAGAGGAACCGACAGTGAGAGATGGCAGCTTCAGGGTATGCTCCTGCTTCCATTGCTCTTCCACTTCAAAATTGTTGATATAGATGAAAGTGGACTCTGAGCTGCCGGTCAACGCTTGCTTCAGCTTAACCGAGAAGTCGTTCGTTAACGCTTGAGACATTGTACTCATCTGCATTTCCACCTTTACTCTCATATTTCATAACAGCTGCACTAAATGTTGCACCAAGCCCAACGGATACCAGCAAATAATAATTTGCCGGCTTCAGCCTGTTTTCGGATATTGCCTTCTGCAGATTAATGAAGGGATCTGAGCAGAAGCAATGTCCTAATTCAGAAATATTGTCTATGTAAATCTGTTCAAGAGGATATTCGAGTGATGCAGCAACCTTTTTCCAGGAAGAAATGTTGACATTGTGCGGAATAATCCAGGAGATCTCCTGCAGTGTTATACCAGCCTCCCTCAAGGTATCCTGTATAACGGTGCATAACGTGGGGACATAAATTTCCTGAAACTCCTTCAATGTTTCTTCTTCACCCGTAAGCACGTTGCAGAACTTGCCAATGGTATGATGCTTGCTGTACACCATGCAGCTTCCCTCGCCTTGCGAGCCAAGCAATACGGCAGTCGATGCTTCTCCCATGACGGTCGTATTGGGTATGAGCTGTACGATTGGGCTGAACGTCTTCTCCCCCGTCAGCAGCAGCACGTACTCATCATCTGACATTGCCCGCAGCAGGCGCTCTGCGATATCTAGAGCTACAATTCCAGTTGCACAGTTTTGCTGGGTTAACGAGAACACGATGCTATGCTCAAAATGATATTTCTTTTTTAATTTCTGGATTATTTTCATATTGTATGGAGAAACATCCTGAATGGTATGACAGTAGATGATGTACTTGATCTTCGAGCTATCGATATCAGGATCACTGCTTACTCGCTCGAGCAGATTACCAAGCAGGTTGAACAAGTTTCCTTGCTCCTCCTGACGAATCTTTTTTAATCCATGTATCTTTTCAAGCACTTTGATCTGTGCTGATTTTAATCCTAGATGCGTATTAAGCTGCTGGACTTCTAATGTGTTGCCCGGAATATAGGTCCAAATGTTCTTTAAGTGAAGCATAATAGGTCATCACCTCGGCAGCATAAGGCTGAATGGATTGCGGAGGATCAGGAGAGCTTCTGATTCACATCGCTCTCCTCCTCTGCAATAAAGAACTGGCGGATAGATGGAATGAAAGTGATTAGTGAGCTATGTAATCCCTTATGGCATCCTTTGTTCATCTACCCATTCAAAAGATAAGCATGATTAGTCCGTGTGAGGAGCTTACGCGCGAGCGGCGACTGCGCGGGCGGCAGCTGCACGAGCGGCGGCTGCACGAGCTTCAGCTGCGCGGGCGGCGGCTGCACGAGCTTCAGCTGCACGAGCGGCGGCTGCGCGGGCAGCGACTGCACGAGCTTCGACTGCGCGGGCTTCGACTGCACGAGCGGCGGCTGCGCGAGCTTCGACTGCGCGGGCTTCGACTGCACGGGCTTCGACTGCACGAGCTTCGACTGCGCGGGCTTCGACTGCGCGGGCTTCGACTGCACGGGCTTCGACTGCACGAGCTTCGACTGCGCGGGCTTCGACTGCGCGGGCTTCGACTGCACGAGCTTCGACTGCGCGAGCTTCGACTGCGCGGGCAGCGGCTGCACGAGCAGCGGCTTCGCGGGCTTCGACCTCCTGCTCTTTTGCTTTTAATTGCTCGAGTGTAATCGGTGTCGCTTTGATTTCCATTTTTCATTTCCTCCTTTCGTGGGATAAGCCCATTCTACATCCTTAATTTTCCTTTTTAAACGGTAAATGGGGGTAAACGTCGTTAATCCGATGTAAATGAATTGACAGTTACTTTGTGTTGAAAGGAGCTTATTCAACTGCCATGCTGGGAAAAAAAATTAGAGAAACCAGAGAACAAAAGGGATTATCTCAAAAACAGCTTGCCGGCGAGGAAATGACAAGGGCTTATATCAGCTTGATCGAAAAGGGAAGAGCAGTGCCTTCCTCACGCATGCTGCGAGTAATTGCCAAGCGTCTGGGCAAGCCTGTTGAATATTTCCTAGGTTCGGTGACAGAGGATGAGATCCACGAGGATGTATCCGAAGCCTTACTTGACAAGGCATACATGCGTTTCAAGGCTGAAGACGACGATTCCTGCATCCGAATCGCTGAACATCTTCTGACGCTTGCCGTGCCTGAGCCTGTACAGGCAGAAGCCTACCTGCTCATGATCAGAAGCTGCAATCGGATGAAGCAGTATTCCAGGGCTGCCGAGCATGGAGAGTCCTCCGAATTTTTGTTTATCCGTTCAGGAGACCGCAAGCTCATTACCCAGTTCTATCTGGAAATGGGCAAAGCAGCGATCTATATGGAATCCTATATCCAGGCGAAGAAGCAATATCAGCAAGCCTACACCTACAGCAGCAAGCTGAAGCATTTACAGGAGGAGCATATTACCGCTCTCACCTTTTTGGCGACCTCTCATATGTTCCTGGGTGAAATTCCGGAAGCGATTGATGCTTACTTAAAAGCCGAGGATGAAGCCAGGATGGCAGGTAACCCCGAGTCATATGGCGAGATTGCCATGGGACTCGGCAAAGCTTATTTCAAATCAGATCCCCACTCACAGGAAAGTCTCTACTGGACTCAAAAGTCTGTGGACTGCTTAAAACAAGGGAATAGCGAATCGTATATCTTTGCCCTCCATAATCTTGCTGTCATTATGCTGCACACAGACAAAAAGAAAGAAGCTCTCCCCCTTCTGCATGAATGTGCATCCATTTACGACGAACGCAACATGCCGGATAAGAAAGCTTCGATATTTGAAGAAATGAGTAAGCTCTATTTGGAGGAAGGCAATCTAGAGGAAGCAGAAAAGGCCTGCAAAACAGCCATTCGATTGCTGGATTTAACCGATAGCGGTGTACAGCGCGCGCGCCTGTACAGGCTGATGGGCGCTGTCTACCATGAGCAGGCTAATCCAGAACAGGCTTACTTTTTCTTGAGAATGAGCTATGATCTGCTCAAAAGACTGAATGCAGGCAGTGAGGCCGAATCCAGCTACAAGCTCCTGACACTCAGCGAGCGTAATGATGGTATGGATTATAATGATTACCGAATGTATCTTAAGTGAGGAAATGACCCTCTCGAATTCATTATTTAGGCATTGGGGAGTTCAGATCCTGCGGCTCTACAGTCCCGGGAGGATTCGTCTGATCCTTTGAACTTCCCTCTATATCAGCGAACACAGCGCCTGTATTGACAGTTAATCCAATAACCAAAGTTAATACAACGGAATATAGAGGTGATCTCATTTTTTTCATTGTCCATCGCTCCCTGTTCTTTTTTCTTAAGTTTATTACGCAGTATGGATGTGATGAAGTTGTAAATGAGGATTTACCCCCTCTTACCTGTGGAAACGGTCTAAAGCCAATATGAATTGCTTCACTGAGTATATTCAATTGCTGCACAATACGAGGACTAAAAAAGAGACTTCTGATCGTTCAGAAGTCTCTTTTCACGTGAAATCCTGCATCAAAAAAACTTGATATGCGGCTTATCTTCCCTATAGTAATTCATGCGGTCCTGCAGTGTCCCTGTATGGAACTCAAACATATGCCCGTCCGGGTCGAGAAAATAAATGGACTGTTGATCCCTTGCATCCCGTTCTCTGCCTGGCAATACCTTGGCATTCACCTCTGCGAGCCGTTCCCGCAGCTCATTCAAATCCTGTTCATCTACGGTAAACGCGATATGCGTGTAGGTCGGTGTCGTATAATTGCGCGGGACATTCTCTTGGTTCAGTGCAATCCAGATTCCGTTTAGATCAAAGTAAGCAAGTGTACGTCCTTCAAGCAGAATCTTGGCTCCAAATACAGTCTCATAAAACCGGATGGACTGACTCAGATTGGATACAGAAAAACAAAGATGATTAATACCTTGGATATTCAAGTATGGCTCACCTCCGTTAAATAGGATATACTCCCATAATACCATATTTAACCACGTCTTATTTCTCGATCCGTAGGGAGAACATGCAATACCCTGCCTCTGATACGACTCCCTCCCAACAGAACTTACTTACACCAAAAAGTCCAGCTGACGACGTTCATCCACTGGACTTCTCTGTTCATATCCGCTTATTTCGAATTCTTCTGGTTCTCTCGAAGCTGAATTTCCTCGGTAAATTCTTGGAGTCCGGCTTGCAGACGCTCTACCAGCTCTGGAGCAATATCCAGGCCCCCTTGATCATTACGTGCAACCTGTGCATCCACCGTATAAACACCCGCCAAAATATGACGAGCGCCGAGCACGGAGAGGACAGGCTTCAGTGCATAATCCATCGTCAGCAGATGGGCCAGGCTCCCTCCAATAAAGAGCGGGAGAATGGTCTTGCCGGCAAGTCCCCGTTCCGGAATCAGATCCAGGAACGTCTTGAGCACGCCTGTATATGATGCCTTGTATACCGGGCTCGCAATAATAACCGCATCTGCTTCAGCTACAATACCGTTAGCCTTCACGATGGGCTCACTTTCAAATTTCGTATGGATCAGGTCTCCTGGCGGGAGCTCAGCAACGTTAATGCGTTCAACTTCAAAACCTGCTTCTCTAAGACTCTTTTCTGCAAATTCGATAACCGCATTGATCCGGGAAGTCAGGGAAGGGCTCCCGTTAATGACAGCGATTTTGGCCACGTTATTCACCTCTGACAAGTATTTGTGTTGCTTATCTATTGTTAATTCCTACTTATTTTCTTGGTATATTGTAACATGATTCCCCTTTCCGCTGTCAACCTGGGAACAAGCTGCATCCTGTCTTTTACAGGTCCTTTGCCACGATCAGTAGATCAATATGACGTGCATTACGTACCAGATGATGGGCAACGCCTCTTCTCCTGCTTGATCCCATTAATCGATAGTGATGCCTGGACTGGCCTGCAATGATCTGTGTGGCCTTATCCTGATTGGCCAATTGAATCAGCAGCTCCGGCACCTGGCTTCGATCACCTGCCTGAATCACACGGAATACTCCGCCAAGCCGCTCTGTCATTAATTTTAACTGATCCAGTCTGTGCTCATACTCCTTATGCAAGGAGCTGCCCCGATCCGTAAACTGTACATGATTCACGTACCAGACCGCTTTGAGCCTGTGCGCAATTCGAAACCCTCGCCTGATGAGACGAGCTGCTGCTTCGTGTGCATCTACACAGACATGAATCACCTCCTCCCTGCGCCATGGACCGCGGAGTGAATGGTTTCGCTCCCAGGCTTCCATCCGTTCATCCACATCATCTGCCAGCTCTCGAAGTGCAAGCTCTCTCAGTGCAATCAGATTGGCCTCTTTGAAAAAATGCTGTAAAGCCTGATCGACCTTTTCCAGAGCGTAAATCTTACCCTCACGCATCCGCTTTCTCAGTGCCCTTGGCGCGACGTCGACAATCTGCACCTCGTCGGCAAGGTGCAGGATGGAATCCGGCACTGTCTCTCTTACTTTAACCCCGGTGATGTGCTCGACCGTATCATTCAGGCTCTCTAGATGCTGTACATTCATGGTTGAGATGACAGAAATGCCAGCCTCAAGAATTTCAAGGACATCCTCGTACCTTTTTCTCAGCCGGCTGCCCGGGACATTGGTATGAGCAAGCTCATCCACAAGTACCACATCCGGTGCTTCCCGTCGTATCGCCTCGGTATCCATCTCCGTCAGCTCCGTCCCCCGATAAGCAATTCTCTTCCGTTCGATGAACGGAAGCTGACCTGTCTGTGCCTCTGTCTCCTCGCGTCCATGTGTTTCAAGCAGACCAATCCGGACATCGAGACCGCTGTTGAGAAGCTCATTACCTTCCCGCAGCATGGTGTACGTCTTGCCTACACCCGGAGCAGCCCCAATGTATAGTTTGAAGTGTCCTCTGATGCTGCGATTATGCCGTTCCTTGATCTCTACCAGGGAGGAGCTCCCGGCAGTATTCAAGGATTTCGTAGGCAGAATCCGTTCCCCATCATGATCAGCCCGATCCGCGACCAGAAACAAATCCACATGACGGATCTTGCGGAGCACCTCCTTCACGACGGACCCCTGCCGCAGCTCCTGGATGAAGCTCTGCTTGGAATGACCCATAACGATGCGGGTCACTCCATTTCTCAAGGCATAGTCAACGAGCTGATCGGGCAGCATTCGTCTTGACCGAAGCGGCAGCTCTTCGAATTTGGCCCCCACTTTATCAGCGAGCTGAATCATCGCTTTGCGAAATGCCTCCTCCTCTTTGGTCCGTTTACGGTCAGGGTCAACAAACGTAACAATTCGCAGATCCCCATTCAGTCTTCTTGCAATTTGCTGCCCTCTACGGATATAGATAGAGCCGTTAAAGTGATACTGCACCGAGACAAGGATCCGTTCTCCCGTGCGGGAAGGCCCTGTATATCCCTGTTCTTCTCGCAGCTTGATCAAGGATTCGCCAACGCCTTCTGCCACCAGCCGCAGGGCAAGCTCACGCAGGACCGAGAGATTCCCCTCCTTCACGACGGAGGAGTGCTGATCAACCCGGAGTTTGTGCTGCTCCACCCTGCTGAGCAGCTTCTCTGGCGTCACATCTACAAGTCTTACTTCATCCGCCATCTCGAGCACATGACCAGGCAGAACCTCCGCCGCTTTGATGCCTGTCAGCTGACTGGCTGTATGCTGAACCCCTTCCAGTTCATAGACATTCACGGTCGTGACCACACTGATGCCATGCTTAAGGAGCCGCTCTACTTCCTCAAGCCGAGTTCTTGCAGCTGCATCTGGACGATTACGGTGGGCCAGCTCATCGACCAGAACCCATTCAGGACGACAGCAGAGGATCGCTTCCACGTCCAGATCCTCCGTCTCTGTCCCGCCTCTGCTCCAGATGATGCCAGGAACTCGGTCCAGCCCGTTCATGAGCTGGGATGTCTCGACCCGGTCGGAGGCCGTCATAGAGCCGATCACAACATGGACTCCCTGCTCACTTAACGATCGGCCCTCCAGCAGCATATGATACGTCTTCCCTGTTCCACTCGCTGCACCAATCAGGATGTGCAGCCTGCCTCGGCCCTGCTTCTGAATAACTGCCAATATTTCTTCCGGTGTTTTTCTGCGAAAGGTATCGATTCAGCTCCCCTCCTGCCGCCTTTACTGAATTGTAAACTTCGATTGAAGCTCTAGATTAAGTTCCAGGACACTAACGACAGGCTCTCCCAGGAAACCGAATTGTCTGCCCTTGGTATGCTGGTCAACCATCTGCATAAGCTCTTCCTCGGAGATGCCGGTTTCAGCATGGATTCGTGGAATTTGCACTCTTGCCGCCTCTGGACTAATATGTGGATCAAGCCCCGAGCCTGAATTCGTGATAAGATCTGCGGGCAGCTGGCTTATAGGGACTTCGGGGTTCTCCTTCTGCCACTCTTGTATGGAGGCTTCCATACGAGCAAGTAAATCGGGATTTGAAGGAGCATAGTTGCCCGAGCCCGAGCCTGCTGCATTATACTCGATGCTGGATACTCTTCCATGAAAATACGCGGGCTCTGTAAACTGCTGCCCAATCAGCTCTGAACCGATCGGCTCTTGCTGCTCATTGTAGATCAGACTGCCATTCGCCTGATGCGGCATGGTGAATTGTGCGATGCCGGTGACCAGCAGATTGTAGCCCAGTCCAAGCAGCAGCAGCAGCGCAAGGCTTACCCTCAGTGATATCGTCCATACTTGCATATCTGTATCTTCCTCCTATACCCAAATGTGTACAATCAAGTCAATTATTTTGATGCCGATAAACGGAGCAATTACGCCGCCGATGCCATAGATCAGCAGATTCTGGCGAAGCAGGCCTGCCGTGCTCATGGGTTTATACCGAATCCCCCTCATCGCCAGCGGAATCAGCAGCGGAATGATAATCGCATTAAATATAAGCGCAGACAGGATGGCAGATGACGGTGAGCCCAGCTTCATGACGTTGAGTGCTTCAAGCTGAGGAATAGCCAGCATGAACATCGCCGGAATAATGGCAAAATACTTGGCGATATCATTCGCGATACTGAACGTCGTCAGCGCTCCCCGTGTCATCAGCAGCTGCTTCCCGATCGCGACCACCTCAATAATCTTGGAGGGATCAGAATCAAGATCAACCATATTGGCCGCCTCCTTAGCAGCAACCGTACCACTGTTCATCGCTATCCCTACATCCGCTTGGGCCAAGGCCGGTGCGTCATTCGTTCCGTCTCCAGTCATCGCGACGAGCTTGCCTTCCGCCTGCTCTCGTCGAATCACCGCAATCTTATCCTCTGGGGTACTTTCCGCAATGTAATCATCCACTCCGGCCTCTCTGGCGATGGTTGCTGCGGTCAGCGGATTGTCACCTGTACACATGATGGTCTTGATCCCCATCTCACGCATCTGATCAAAGCGCTCCTTCATCCCCGGCTTGACCGTATCCTTCAGATAGATCAGTCCGTAGATTTTACTGTCGACTGCAACTGCGAGCGGGGTCCCACCGGCTGTTGCAATGGCATCACTGTTCGTATCAAGGTTCGACGGGATGCTGCCTCCTTGCTCCTTCACCCATTTTTTAATAGAATCCACTGCGCCCTTTCGTACCCGTCTTCCATCAGGAAGATCCAGCCCACTCATTCTTGTCTCCGCCCTAAAAGGTACGAACTCCCCTTCGGCCGCATTTTCATCCATCGTAATCGACATCTTCTTCATGAGCTCCAGCACCGATCGCCCTTCCGGCGTCTCATCCTTGACTGAGCTGACAGCCGACCAGTACACTAGCGATTGCTGTGTCTCTTCTCCAACCGGCACAAATTCACTTGCCATTCGGTTCCCATAAGTGATCGTCCCCGTCTTATCCAATATAATGGTGCTCACATCCCCAGAAGCTTCAACTGCCTTACCAGACATCGCCAGCACATTAAACTGAGTAACTCGGTCCATACCTGCAATCCCAATAGCAGACAGCAGACCGCCGATGGTCGTCGGAATCAGACAAACCAGCAAAGCGATAAGGATTGGGATTTCCAGCTGGATTTCCAGATAACCCGCATAAAACGGAAGCGTAACAACAACGAGCAGGAAAATAATCGTAAGGCTCATCAGTACGGTGTTTAACGCGATTTCATTCGGTGTCTTCTGCCGCTTGGCACCTTCCACCAGGGAGATCATCCGGTCAAGGAACGACTCTCCCGGGTCACTCGTAATCCGGACCTTGATCTGGTCACTGACAACCCTTGTGCCGCCTGTCACCGAGCTGAAATCTCCGCCAGCCTCCTTAATGACCGGTGCCGACTCTCCCGTAATCGCCGATTCATCGACGGAAGCAAGTCCTTCAATAACCTCACCATCACCCGGTATCAGCTCACCTTCTCTTACAAATACGACATCGCCTTTACGGAGCTCTGAGGAGGAGACCACCTTGATGTGATCGCCAGCCACCTTGTTTGCTGAAATGTCCTGCTTGGTCTGCTTCAGACTATCGGCCTGTGCCTTCCCCCGGCCCTCAGCAAGCGCCTCCGCAAAATTGGCGAACCAGACAGTAATCAGCAGGATCACTGTGACGGTCAGATTAAATCCCCGTGAGCCATCCGTACCGAGAAGATTCGGAAACAGGGTCAACAGAAACGTGATCACCATACCCACTTCGACGACGAACATGATCGGATTTTGCAGCATTAACTTCGGGTTCAATTTATAGACAGCTTCAAGCATCGCTCTCTGCACGAGCTTCTTGTTCAGCATTGATTTCTTTTGTCCCATTGACGATCGTTCCTCCATTCAAATAAGAGCTTCAACTTTTTTATGAAAATCGTCCCTACACTATCTGCTCAGCGTCAAATGCTCTACGATCGGTCCAAGCACCATCGCCGGGAGATAAGTTAGTGCCCCTACAATCAGCACGGTACCGACAAAGACCGCGGCAAACAAATAGGTGTCCGTCCTAAATGTACCTGAGCTCACAGGGATGCTCTTCTTCACAGCCAGTGATCCTGCAACCGCAAGCAGCAGTACAATCGACAGATATCTGCCCAAGTACATGACAATTCCGGTCGAAATGTTCCAGAACGGTGTAGCATCTCCTAAGCCTTCAAATCCGGAGCCATTATTGGCAGCCGATGAAGTGTACTCATACAGCACCTGCGACAGACCATGGTATCCGGGATTCGATATCGTGTCCGCATTGGTGAACAGTGCCAAAGCTGTAGGAGCCAGAATAAGCAGCGGCTGAATCAGCAGGCTGATTGCAATCAGCTTAATCTCTTTGCCTTCCAGCTTCTTGCCGAGAAATTCCGGAGTGCGTCCCACCATCAGACCGGATAAAAAGACAGCAATGAGTGCGTACATGAGCACATTCAGGAAGCCGGCTCCCATACCGCCGAACACCGTGTTCAGCATCATATTAGCCAAAGTGACAAGACCGCCAAGCGGTGTCAGCGTATCATGCATCGTGTTAACTGCTCCTGTCTCGGAAGCGGTCGTTACGACCGAATACAGAGATGACAAGGCCACACCGAAGCGGGCTTCCTTCCCCTCCATACTGCCGCCTTCCTGCTGAACTCCTACAGCCTCCATCGCAGGGTTACCGTTCGTTTCAGCACCAAGTGATACCCCCATCAGCACGAGAAACATGATCGCCATCGAGACGAACAGGACACGCCCTTGCTTCTTGTTCCCCACCATCTTGCCATATGCGAAGGGCAGGGAGACCGGGAACAGAAGCATCAGCACCATCTGCAGCAGGTTCGTGAATCCATTAGGATTCTCAAACGGATGAGCCGAGTTTACTCCGAAAAATCCACCGCCGTTATTCCCCACCTGTTTAATGGACAGGAAGGAACCTACTGGACCTCTCGCAATTTCCTGAACACCACCCTCAAGCGTCGTTACGGCTGCTGTTGCTTTTAACGTCTGTGGAACACCAGCAGCAATAAACAGAATAGCGGAGACAATAGCGACAGGAAGCAATACCCTTGTTATACTTCGCACGACATCTACGAAGAAGTTACCGAGCGGCTTGCCTGTAAGTCCTCTAATAAATGCGATCGCCACCGCAAAGGCCGAGGCCGGAGCAGTAAACATCATGAACACAATGGCGATCATCTGTGATAAATAGCTGAGACCAGATTCCCCGCTGTAATGCTGCAGATTCGTATTGGTCATGAAGCTAATCGACGTATTAAAAGCAAGCGTCGGCTCCATACCTGCTACACCGCTTGGATTCAGCGGCAGATGGGCCTGTATCCGAAAGATCAGATAGACGAGTACAATCATGACCGTGTTACTGATGACAAAGGAAGCTGCGTACTGCTTCCAGGTTTGATTCGTCTCCTTGATGCCGCTGACAGCATAGAGGGGTCTCTCTATCCATTTGAACCACGGATCGATCCGGGTTGGTTCATAACGGAATGCACTTGCAATATATAGACCTGCAGGGCGAGCCAGCAGGAGCACGACCGCGAGGGTCACACAGATGGATATAACGGTTAACATATCGACTTATCAGCCTCCTGTTAGTGAATGTCGTTTATTCATTGTTAAATGAATCTAGTTCTTTGTTCTGTCTCAAAATTTCTCTGGGTTAAGCAGTGCGTAGACCAAATAAATGAATACAGCAGCTGCAATAGCAAGCAGCACCCACATCATTTTTGTTCACTCCCTTCCGAGGTGATTAAGTCTGAGCCTTTGATAACTCCGATTGAAATAAGCGTCAACAAGCTGATCAATACGATCATGATAAAATCCAGCATTGGTTTAGCACCTCCCGATTCCGGTTTAGAGTAAGAAAGAGCAGTCGCTGCCGCGGCTGTAGATGACATGTGTTGCACCAAGCCCTCTGTAGATGAGCCGCGGCTTGCTTCGCTCTGTAATGACATAGATTGGCTTACAGGTCCATGACCGGCAGACTTGGATGTACTTACAGCACACGGGCAGACTCTCCTCGAACAGAAATACGTGACCTACGTGGAAATCAGGGGGCTCAGGTGCCTGTTCGAAAGAATCCACTTGAATGACCGGTTCCACATAGAGCCTTTGCATTTCTTTACGCTCATGCTCAGAGCTGACCAAGATGGCAAACGGCAAACCCTTCATGAGCAGGGTCTTTATAAAGGATCTGCCCGGCTTACCCCCAGCTGCAACAATTATGACGTCATCGTCATCAACGGACATTTGTGCATTCCCCTCCTGTTTCTCCCTTCATCCGGCAATAAAAAGAAGCCGAGCAAGAGAAATCTCTCTCGCGCAGCTTCTTATTCGTAGGCAGGCGGGAACAAGCCGCTGCCACTTAAGAGCTCGGATATAAGAAAGTCTCTCTAGATACGCTGACGAGGTTAGCTGTCGGATTCGGGCGTGAGAGTCGCCCTACCTGTACTAAGCACATATGGTGTGCTCTTCAGGATTCACCCCTCGAAGCCTGCATAGCAAACCTCACTGGTTCCCCCGCTCCTTTTCATTCATCAAAGGATTAAGCGGTATGAAATTGTATGGCGAAAGCTTTTATGCCAAGAATCATAATCCTGACCGAATGTGCTGTAAAGAAAGTCCGCTCCTCATATAAGACGAATTTCGAATCATTGACTTCGCATAGCGGATTGTTATCTTTATTTTCCTCTTCGTTCCTCTCTCTAACTCCACTTTCCTTGCTTTTTGCGCAAGAAGCTGACAACGATAGATATAGGTCCGATCGGTCGAGATTGGCCCTTAATTAACCGCTTACTTTCATCCATTTCGTCCGATTTGCTGAAAAACCGGTTTTTTTAGAACAAGGATCATTTTACTCGTCTGTGACATTTGCTATATGATGATCAACATAATAATGAGGATGATTAATGGAGGATGAATACTCGTGGCACTCGCCTATATGGGGAATAATTCAGTACCTGCTTATACAACGGATGCGATCAGCTCGATGGAAATCATACGCTATGATTCACGCCGGCTTCCTTATTTGACAGAGGAGAAATATCATTACTGCGGATTGTTTAAAATAACCTGCGGGACAGCACACGGCTTTGCTGAATTTGAGCTGCCACAGGAGAGTGCTCCCGGGGATCTGATTCCATGGATCTCTGTGTTTGCCATCCTGAAGGAGCTGACCGTGGAGCAGGCCAAGCTCTGCGTTGCAGATCATGAACAGGAATGGGGAATGGAACGAACCCGAATAGCCGAGGAAGCACTCGCAGATCTGCAAATGATGCAGGACGCGGATGAAGAGCTGCATCCTGTTATCAGTTCCAGACTGCTCGTTCGTTCTTTTTTGATGGAGTATGGGCTGACGTATTATTCCTTCTAAGTTCCTGGTCGTCAAGATTTACTCCAATACTAAACGTAAAAAGGACACGCTTCTGCGTGTCCTTAAATTTGACTTGTAAATCTGTGTGCAGACGCCTTACCGGCGGCTCCTTGCCAATACGCTGTATTACAATGCGTCAATAATGTCGCCGGCAATAATGCCTCCCGGATGATGCCGCTTGTATGCAGCACGTTCTCCGGAGAGTCCATGCAGATATACACCGTATGCTGCTGCCTGCTCAGCGCTCCATCCCTGAGCCAATAGACCCGCTATAATGCCGGTCAGCACGTCCCCTGCACCGCCGGTTCCCATACCGGGATGTCCGGTCAGGTTAATATAGGTGCTGCCTGAAGGAGCAGCAATGACCGTGCGCGAGCCCTTGAGTACAAGGATAACGCCCGTCTTCTCTGCATATGCCGCCGCATGGGTGATCCGGTCTCGCTGGACGTCCTTCGTGGATATCCCCATCAAACGAGCCATCTCCCCCGGATGCGGCGTCAGAATGAGCGGTGCAGTCCGGTTCATCCCCAAGAAGAAATCTTCCCCTCCTGCTGCGACCATATTGAGTGCATCAGCATCAAGTACAATAGGTACATCACATGCTTCAACAATGCGGCGAAGCCACCCTGTATCTCCTTCAAAGCGCCCAAGTCCCGGCCCGATGGCCAGCACATCCTTGCCCTCCGCGAGCTGTATAACTCGCTCTGCTGACTCTTCCGTCCACAGCCCGTCATTTCCGCTCACCGCATCGGCGAGCATCAGCTCAGGCACCTTGCCGATGACATGCGGCATCAGCTCGTAAGGCAGCGCCCAAGTGGCAAGACCGCAGCCTGACCGGAGCGATGCACGTGCACTCAGAAGCCCGGCCCCGCTCATGGCAAGTGTCCCGGCAGTAAGCAGCACATGTCCATAGGTTCCCTTATGCCCTTCGCCTGATCTTCGGAGCGCCAGATCCATTCCAAGCGTCCCTTCCAGCACTTCTTCTGTAAGGACTTGTACAGATATGCCCTGATCCGCTGCGAGCTTAGGAGGGATTCCAATGGATCGCACTTTGACGCGGCCTGCTGCCTCTGCACCGGGATACTGAGTCAATCCGCGTTTTAACAACCCGAAGCACACCGTCATCTCTGCCCGGATATGAGGCTCATAGAGCTCTCCCGTATCTGCATTTAAACCGCTTGGAATATCAGCGGAGACAATAGGGAGCCCGCTCTCATTAGCCTCACGGATCAAGGCTGCATAAGCCTTGCGCGGCGCACCGTTGCTTCCAGTACCCAGCAGCGCATCTACAATACCGGTAATGCCATGAAATGACAGCGGCTCCTTCTCGCTATATACGACTGCCGGAATCCTATATGCCGTTGCCGCGTCTCTTTGAAGTGCAGCATCCTGCTCCAGTGCTGAAGGCGGAACAGCATAAACAATCGTTACTTTGATACCCGCCTCTTGCAAATGCCGGGCACACACGAGCCCATCTCCGCCGTTATTTCCTTTTCCAATGAGTATAAACCAATGTTCCTGGCTTCGGTCTTTGATGCGTAATGTCTCCTCGGCACGAATCGTACCTCTCACACCACGCCACTCCTCAAATGCCCTGCGATTGTTATTCTCATCTTCCTGCAGCGGGTCCCGCGGTGTTCCTCGTTCTATTCGCCCATTCTGCTCTTCACGGCACAGCTTCACCACTTCTTCGGCGAGCGCCTTGCCTGCATTCTCCATCAGGCTTGCCGAAGGAACGCCGATCTTCTCAATTACGATGTGATCAAGCTCACGCATCTGCTTCGCGGTTACAACATACATCTTGTCCAGCCCCTCCTATCAAAAAGAGCGAGAGATAGATCCCTCGCTCGCTAAGATGAATTCTCTTCTAATAAGCCACGGTAAATCGGGACCCGCTGAAATACGGATCATCCGCTTCATCCACCATAGCCGCTGCATAATCTTCGACCGATATACGGCTCTGCCCTGCTTCATCCAGGATCAGACGATCTGTGCCAATTCGGAAATTGCCTGTACGGCGTCCAGGTTCGATCGTTGCTGCCGGACTCAAATAAGTCCAGTCCAAGTCGGACTCCTCGTAAATATGAAATGCATCCCGATGTGCGAGCGCCAGCGGTCTAACCTCTTCCGGGAATTCCGGAGTCTCCATCAGCGGAACTCCGCTATCGGTCAGCAGACTGCCTGCTCCTCCAACGACGAGCAGACGCTGGACTCCACTGTTTCGAATGCCCTCTACGAGGGAACGTGCCGCCTCGACCAGCTCTTCCTCCTTACCGAATTCAGGACCGTATGCGCTAATGACCACATCATGTCCCTTTACGGCTTCAGCAACCGATTCAGGCTTAAGAATGTCACCCTCAACAACGGTGAGTCCCTCTCGCTTCTCGTTAAATTTAAACCGATTCCGCACAATGGCAGTTACCGTCATTTTTCTGCCCAATGCTTCCTCCAAGATCGCTTGTCCAATCGTTCCTGTTGCTCCAAATAAAGCTATATTCATATTATTCAGTCCTCATTTCTGTTCTATGCTAGCGTAAGCTTACTTTATATTAATCAGGTATGCTCTCTATTAAAACGTCAATTGTTTACAACTCAAGCTCCGTAGCTTAGTTATGCTTCTCTCATTCAAAAAAGATACGTCATAATAATGTTAGAGACAATCCCCTGCTCACCTTACATTATTCGATATTCACAAGAAAAGCCACCTTGCCCGGCTGGAGCGAGATGGCTTCCTGCTATTCATTTGTATTATAAGTTCGATCATGTCAGCGCCTTGGGAATCGTATCTCCCGGGTTCAGCAGTGGAACATTGCCGGATATCGTTTCCGGATACTTAATGCCAGAGCCCGTATTCAGGACGATCACCTTCTCGTTGTCCTGAATCCATCCGTTAGCCCGAAGTATTCGTGCGGCAGCAAAAGCAGCGGCGCCTTCCGGACAAATGAACGATCCTTCCAACCGGGCTGACAAACGCTGTTCAGACAAAATTTCCTCTTCTGTCACAGCGATGGCAGCTCCATCCGTCTCATATATGGCGTCAAGTACAAGAAAATCTCCGATCGCTTTGGGCACATTAATACCAAAGGCAATCGTCTGCGAGTCGGACCAAAATTCCGATTCAGACGCATTCTGCTCCCATGCTTTTACAATCGGGGCACAGCCTGCAGCCTGTACAGCAACCAGCTTCGGCAGACGACCGGTTACAAAGCCCAGCTCTTGAAGCTCTAGCAGACCTTTATAGATCCCGATCAAGCCGACACCGCCGCCTGTCGGATACAGAATAACGTCCGGCATCTGCCAGCCCAGCTGTTCTGCAATCTCCAGTCCCATCGTCTTCTTACCCTCAATTCGATAAGGCTCCTTCAGCGTGGATGCATCGTAGATCCCCTCTGACCGGACCTTATCTGCAACAATCTTCCCTGCATCACTGATTAGTCCGTTCACGAGGTACAAATCCGCACCTGCGGCAATACATTCATTGCGCGTAATCAGCGGCGCGTCAACAGGCATTACAATCGTTGCCTGTATACCTGCACGAGCTGCATATAAGGACCAGGCTGCGCCCGCATTCCCGTTCGTCGGCATCGCAAATTTGGATACGCCAAGTTCTTTGGCTTTGGATATACCGACAGCAGCGCCGCGTGACTTGAATGATCCGCTCGGCGTCAAGCCTTCATCCTTCATATACAGCTGAGGAATCGCCATATCCATTCCGAGACTTGGCATACGAAGCAGCGGTGTCATCCCTTCGCCCAGAGTGATCACATGCTCCGGTTCCCTCACAGGAAGCAGTTCATGATATCTCCACAGGTTCATCTCCCTGCCTTGTATGGCTTCAGGATTCCATTCCTTCTTAAGACTATCCAGATCGTATCGGGCGTTTAACGGAGATCCGCAAGTGCACAGCTGTTGAACGCCTGTTGTATGATAAATCAGTCCGCACTTTGGACATTCCAAATGACTCAAATAGCTGTACTGTCCCATATGAACATACATCTCCTCACTTTATAACGACCTAAGTGATGTGAAAAAGATTGATGCTATGACTGTAAATAAGAGTTCACCCTTCTGTTTCAGAGTGAGGACCCAGCGATATCTTAATGCAGCAAAATGCTGCCATGACCCAAAAAATGGCCTCCTTATTCCTTCTGAACCATCTCAGAATACCAGGGGCCATTTGCAAGCATTCGCATCTAAATGTATATCTATCATCTTTTCATAGTGAAACTTATTTGTCAATTCGACCAATTGATTATTTTCCAATAATTTCTATTTTTGTTTCCAATGCATGCCTTGAGATTCCGGCGCTGAATGCGTAAAGCCATACTGCTCATATAACCGATCAGCCGGGATATCTGCCAGAAGTGACACGAGGCCCTTCGCAGGGACATGATTATCGAGGTATTTTCGAATCTCTCCCATAAGGGTCTTTCCATATCCTTCGCCCTGGTAATCGGGATGAACAGCAATATCCGTCACAAAAAACTGTAAGCCTCCATCACCGACAACTCTGCCCATGCCGATGAGCTTGCCCTCTTCCATTAGACTGACTGCGAACAACGTGTTCGGCAGCCCTTTCTGAGCTCCGTCAAGACTCATCAAGGACAGCCCTGCAGCTATGCGAAGGTCCAAATAGTCCTGCGGCGAAGGAATTTGATATGTAATTTCCATGTCTATAGTCACCCCGTATGTTTTTTTGAATGATCCACCGATTCTTCCTTTCTAGATTTGCCCAATCAAGGATTAATTATGTCGAAATGCAGCTTTACTTGATCCCCATTCCTAGAACTATTTTACGATATTTATAGAAATAAAGAAAACACATGTTCCAGTCCTGCATGCTCCTCCGGTTTAATTTTAGCTTCGTCCCCTTTTCGACTTGAAAACCCCCGATTCGTATGCAATAGTGAGAGAAGATATCGCCGCTATTCGTGTAAAGGAGGGAGAAGCCTGAGCTCTATTGTACAAATTGACGGCATCTCGCTGTCCGCACAGGTGATTGCTATTGCCGCCTTCATGATCGTGCTGCTGCTGTGGCTCTACATATATCATGCATCCAGCTTGCGACAGGGCAAGTACCGACGAATGGATGATCTTCAGGACACCCTCTACACCTATTCCAAGCTTGCAGGACATTTGACCCTGGGGCTGAAGAAAGACGGTCTTCCTGGGGAGCCTCTGCACGGAGCACTCATCCTCGCGCTTCAGGAGAGCAAATCCGCACCCTGCCTTACGCCGCATCTAAGAGAACAGATTCAGGCCTGCCTGGCAGAAGGTGACGAAGCAGGGCTCCAATTACTCTCACGTTCGCTGGAGCGGGAAATGACCCGGCTGGCTGCCGAACGAGACCGATTGTTCTCGTCCGTGCACTCCCCAAGATGGGGACAAGCACTATGGCAGATTATCCAGCCTATGTTTGCTCCTCTTGCAGCGGTAGGTATCGCGGTCCTGTTGTACCAATTCATGACAGGAGCAAGAGATATCACTGAGGGAAGCACTGCATGGGAATGGGTGTTACTGAGCGCAAGACTCGTATCCGGCATGATATCCATCGCATACGTTTACATCCTCATCTTGATGAGGCCGCGTACGGCCGCCGGATTAATAACCAATCTGCTGTCCTTAGCCATTATTCTGGCAGCACTGTTTCATCTGATCGGGCTCGCTGCTGCACCTTATGTTCTGGGAGGACAGCTGATTCTGTTCCTGCTCGGATTCAAATGGAGCAAACCGCCTTCCCGCAAAGAACGGCCTTATGCCGGACAATTCGCAGCCATGGATAAGCAAGAATCACAGCTCTATCGTTAGCAAAGCCTAAATAAGCAGCTCCTCACGCTTCTAATAGAAGACAGAGGAACTGCTTATTTTCATTTTGACATACAAGCGAATCCATTCATAATACCTTTAGCTGCTTTCAATCAAGGGTATAAGCTATGAATGTTTATGAAGACCCGGATTTGCGAAGTGCACGTGGACCACTCGATCTGGAATCAGCGGCTCCTGACGCCGCACTGCGAGATTTGCCCGATTTAGAGGTATTGGATGATGTGTTCTCATAACGTTTGCGCTCGGTCCGCTCCATCTGTACAATCTGCCCTTCATGGACGATGATGGACAACGAGCCAAATTCCATTTCATTCAACAAACTGGCGATACGATCCATCCACACTTCATCGACTTTCAGCGGTTTAGTCATTATTAACGCCTCCTATTAAATCGGGCCTATTAGCGTACCCTGCTTACTTATTCAAACACATAGCTCGAATCTGCAGGAACACACCCTGACTTCAGAAAGCTCTAATGCGTACCCTTCCTAGTAAACCAGCTCTTGAGTATAAGTGTAATCAGGGCAAGCACGAGCAGCAGGGATGCAACCGCAAATGAAGCGGCAAACTGATACTCGTTATACAAAATCTCCACGTGGAGCGGCAGTGTATTTGTCAGTCCGCGAATGTGACCCGATACGACAGACACCGCTCCGAATTCCCCCATCGCTCTGGCATTACACAAGATGACACCATACAGCAGACCCCATTTAATGTTAGGAAGCGTCACTTGGAAGAACACTCGCCAGCCCTTGGCTCCCAGCATCACAGCGGCTTCTTCCTCCTGTGTTCCCTGATCCTCCATCAGCGGAATCAGCTCGCGTGCTACAAATGGGAACGTGATAAACAAAGTGGCAAGCACAATACCTGGAACCGCAAAAATGATGCTCATATTCCATGACTCTAATAAAGGTCCGAGCCAGCCGTGAGATCCAAAGACAAGAACAAGCATCAAGCCGGCAACAACCGGCGAAATGGAGAAGGGCAGATCGATCAAGGTAATGAGCAGACCCTTCCCGCGAAATTGAAACTTCGTAATAACCCAAGCGGCCGCGATGCCGAACACCGTATTCAGCGGTACAGTAATCACAGCGACCAGCAGTGTAAGTCTAAGCGCAGACAGCGCATCCGGATCCGAGAGTGCAGCAAAGAACACCCCCGCCCCTTGCTTCAACGCTTCAGCAATAACAATAACCAGCGGCAAAATCAGCAGCCAGCCCATAACGAGTATGGCCGCTCCGATGAGCACCCACTTCACCCAAGGCGCTTCTGTCGTCGCCCGGGACTGTTTTGCATTCGTCCGTGTATTTGCTCCTACAGGTACGGTTCCTGCCATAATGCATTCCTCCTATTTGCGGGATGTCTTCCGGCTCCAGCGCTGTAATGTATTAATAAGAAACAACAGGACAAAGGAGACGATAAGCAGCAGCAGCGCAACCGCTGTTGCCCCTGCATAATCAAACCGCTCAAGCTGGGTCATGATGAGGAGCGGAGCAATCTCCGTCTTCATCGGCATGTTGCCTGAAATGAACACAACCGAGCCGTATTCACCGATTCCTCTCGCGAATGCAAGAGCAAATCCGGTAAGCAAAGGAGGAATAAGCTCTGGCAGAACGACCTTGCGAAAAGTAAGCCAGCGTCCAGCTCCCAGAGTAGCTGCCGCTTCTTCTACATCCTTCTCCAGTTCAGCCAGTACCGGCTGGACTGTACGTACCACAAATGGAATACCGATGAACATCAGGGCAAGCGTAATCCCAAGCTGCGAGAATGCGATCTGAATTCCCAGCGGTTCAACAATGGAGCCAATCCACCCGTTCGGTGCATAGAGCGCCGTGAGCGCAACCCCCGCAACTGCGGTTGGAAGTGCAAAGGGCAGATCGATGATGGCATCAAATATTTTCTTGCCAGGGAACTCGTACCGGACCAGCACCCAGGCTAGCAGCAGCCCTAGAAACAGGTTGGCGAATGCAGCAAAGCCCGCAGTCGTAAAGCTGACGCGGAAGGACGCGAGAATTCGCGGATCCGTAGCCATATCTGCAAACTTGGCCCATGTCAGACCTGTTGAATTGAACAGCAGTGCTGCTAGTGGAATCAAGACAACCAAACTTAAATACAGCACCGTAAATCCCATATTTATCCCAAAACCCGGAAGTACTCTGACCCGGGCTGTTCCTGCCCTGCTCATGCTTACTCATCCCTTCATGCCTCCGGCCGTCTCCGGTCGGCATCTCTAGTCTTGTATGGCTGCAATAATGTCGAGTTCATATGAATAGTAATTTAAAATGTAAATTCATTGCTTAATTGCTTGGCACATAGATTTGAGAGAATATTCCGTTCTCGCTGAAATGCTTCTCTTGTGTTTCTTTCCATGTACCAAATACATCGTTCAGTGTGAACAGCGCAAGCTCTGGAAAATTCTCTTTATACTGTTCAGCAACAGCAGGAAGAGTCGGACGGTAGAAGTTCTCGGCAGCAATCTTCTGCCCTTCTTCACTGTACAAGTATTCCAGATAAGCCTCTGCTGCTTCACGTGTTCCATTTTTATCTACATTCTTGTCTACTACAGCTACAGGCGGCTCAGCCAAAATACTGATCGATGGGTAGACAATATCGAATTTATCTGCACCTTGTTCCTTGATCGACAGCAGGGCCTCGTTCTCCCATGCGAGCAGAACATCGCCTATTCCCCGTTCTACAAAGGTCGTCGTGGAGCCGCGGGCTCCTGTATCAAGTACAGGCGTATGCTTGAACAGCTCTGTAATAAATTCCTTTGCCTTGGCCTCATCATTGTTATTCTGCTTCAGTGCGTAACCCCATGCGGCCAAATAATTCCAGCGGGCTCCTCCCGATGTCTGTGGATTCGGGGTTATGACCTCCACACCTTCTTTAATGAGATCATCCCAATCCTGAATATCCTTCGGATTCCCTTTTCTCACAAGAAACACAATGGTTGATGTATAAGGTGAGCTGTTAAGCTCATATTCATCCTGCCAGCCTGCATCAATAAGTCCAGCTGCTTCAATGGCATCAATATCATAGCCAAGAGCCAGTGTAACTACATCGGCTTTCAATCCGTCGATCACTGAACGGCTTTGTTTCCCTGATCCGCCGTGTGACTCGTTAATTGTGACCTTCTGCCCCTTCTCCTTCTCCCAATAGGCAGCAAACGCCGCATTGTACTGTTCATACAGCTCACGAGTAGGATCATAGGACACGTTCAGCAGCTTCAGAGAACCATTATCGGCATTTCCACTTCCGCAAGCGGTAAGCGATGCAGCAAGTGAAGCCGCAAGCAATACCCCAACCCCTATTTTCAGACGGTTACGAACACCCTTTTTCATATAGTAGACATCCTTTCTTTTATAGAAGCCGCCCATCATTGAATAGTAAAAACGGAGGAGCCTGGCTCGCGATAGAAGGGTCAAACCGGTTATCTTCCGTGTCTGCTGTTCTATGCTGCCGCTGCTCATCCGCTGCCCTGCGGTAGGCTGATAATAAATCGTTTATTCCTACCTGTTTAGTATGTTATGTTACATTTTAATAACGCAGACCAGCGCTGTCAAACATTTTTTAACAATTATAGATAGGAAAAGATACGTGCTCTCTTTTTTCCAAATCACCTCTCAACCTCCTCTATTCTATTGGATAAACAGAAAAAGAACCGCATTAAAAACGCGGTCCCTGATATTCTGATTATTTAGTTCTTCATTAGGGTCCTCCGACCAGTCGGATGCTCGGTGCAGGCGGTGTGCTCATCCCTGTGCCCAAGTAGAAGCTGGTATGCGGCGGCTGATTGTAGGCCACATTTTGCCATGCGATGCCAAGACGATAGATGGGGTCATGCATCAAGGTGTAGATCCGCTGATCTGTAATTGCAGTCGTTGTATAGATCCGAAGGGCTGTGCTGTCATCTGTCCGCCACACGGCTTCCTCCCGCCAGTCTCCCAGCAGGTCAGCCTGAAGGTTTGGAGTTGCCTTCGTTCCGTTGTTGCTCGCTGCTCCTGTCGCCGTCAGCAGATTCGTTGTTGTGGATGTCTGATGATTCCATTTATCGATCCGATTATTATCCAGCAGCTCTCTGCTCAGATCTCCGTCCCACCAGATGCCGAAATTCGTAGACGGTACCTTGTTAACAATAACCTGTCCCTTCGCTGTGTACAGTACTCCATTGGCCCAGACCTCAGCGCCTTTATACCGAGGATCAATATCTGAGGCCATGCCCCTGCCTATATCCTTGGTCGTTGGAACTCCCCAGATTAAGGACCCGGAATCAGCATCTCTGAATTCGATACCTGCATTCGAAGGAACCTCATGAACCTGGAATACCTCAAGTCCAGCCCGATCCGGATCCAGATCGCTCAGGTGCATCGCATCGCCGTGGCCAAGTCCTGTCGTATACAAGCCCTGACCATTATCATCAACCGCCATTGCGCCATATATAATTTCATCTCTTCCATCGTTATCCACGTCGCCAACACTTAAATTATGATTCCCTTGACCGGCATAACCCGAATTCCCGGACGAATTGGAATCAAAGGTCCATCGCTTGGTGAGCTGACCATTTCTATAATCATAGGCTACTAGAACAGACCGGGTGTAATATCCTCTCGCCATGACCAGACTCGGTCTTTCTCCATCAAGATAGGCGATACCTGCAAGGAAGCGATCAACCCGATTGCCATAATTATCTCCCCAATTGCTTACGGTGCCGCGCGGCGGCTCGTAATTCACTGTAGTAAGCACTCGGCCCGTCTGGCCGTTAAATACGGTCAGATACTCCGGCCCCGATAATATATAGCCGCTGCTGTTCCGATAATCCTTGCTTCCATCACCGATGACCGTGCCTGCAGCGTCTTTGGTACCGTCAGCCGTTTTCATTGCAACTTCGGCCTTGCCGTCGCCATCCAGATCGTAGACCATAAACTGAGTATAATGCGCGCCTGCACGAATATTTTTGCCGAGACTGATCCGCCAGAGTCTTGTTCCATCAAGCTTGTATGCATCAATAAATACTTCCCCCGTATAGCCGCTCTGCGAATTGTCTTTGGAGTTCGACGGGTCCCATTTTACGATCAGCTCATATTTCCCGTCGCCATCGAGATCCCCTGCGCTCGCATCATTGGCACTGTACGTATAAGCTACACCGTCAGGGGTTGTCCCGCCAGCAGGCTTCATCAGAGGTACATTCAAATGATTTGTCCCCCACACGCTTGCTGCCGGAGAAGCAGCCTGTTCCGCACCATTCACGACAGCTCTTACTGTATACTTCGAGCTCGCTGTACCGGCATTGTCCTGCAGATTCGTACTATTCGTTATGGGAGAAGCATTCACCTTGGTTCCATCGCGATATACATTGAATCCGACGTTAGAGCCTTCAGTTCCGAGAAGCCGCCAGCTGACGAATACACCTGTACCTGTTTTTACAGCCACCACTCCGCGGTCCAGATACTCCATTTGCCTTGGATTCGCCGCCCCCGCCTCGCCTGGGGAAACACCAATGCAACCCCCAATCATCGCTGCACTGAGCATCGCCAGCCCCGCAGTTCGCCAGCTTCGTTTTTTGCTTAACATGATATAGCCTCCTTTAATTAGGTAACTACCTGCTTTGGATACACATGTTTGTAAGCGCTTCATATTGTGAGTAGAATTATATTTTATACAATGAATCCCATAAATAGGTCCTTTAGCATAATTGATATTTAAAAATCCGACTTCTTTTTGAGCAGAGAGATGGATTCGCCCATTGAAGGATACAAGTTTAGCCCTTAGGGGATGAACGCTTATACGAGATCAACTCCCCCGGCATACAACTAAAGAAGAGCCGACAAAGACCTGTGACAATACAGGCCTGTTAGAAAAGAGGGGATTTTCTTGAGAATCGATCTAGGCTGTGGACAGCAGAAATTTCCCGGATGTATCGGTATCGACTTGATTCCTTATGATGGGGTCGATCTGGTCCATAATTTAAATGATCCTCTTCCGTTTGATGACGACAGCGCTGAATTTCTTATTGCTTCACACAGCCTCCAGTATGTTCATAATTTGAACAACGTCCTGCATGAGATTTACCGGGTATGTAAGCATAAAGCCATTGTATGTATCGTGGCTCCTTACGCCCACGTAACGGCCAATATGGTGAATCCGCTGTATAAGCAGCAGTTCAACGAGCATTCTCCGCGCTACTGGACACAGGATAATCACAAGCTCATTGGTGATGAGGAGCATTCCTTCTCCTGGCCGCCCGCATGGTCCCTCGCTGAACCTGTCCCGGGAGCTGCTCCCATCGATTTGAGACTGATCCGAATGGAGTTTTTTTATTTCCCCGAATACGGAGCGTACGATGATCTGGAGCTCGTGCTGCTTCGGCAGAGCCAATTAAATGTGGCCTATCAAATTATGTATCATTTTCTTGTTATCAAGGAACCCGTATCAACACCAGATCTTGAAATGTGGAGATCCTGCGAGCTGGAAGAGCCGCTGTACGTTAAGGAACAGAGAGCGGCATTCCGAAATCTCCGTTATGGAGATCGATGGGTACAGACTGAGCATCTCTCTGCAATATTGGACGCGGATCAGTTACATCCTTCCCTTGAAGCAAGCACCGCACCATCCGCTGATAATCCTCATTTGGCCGCTCCGAAGCCTACTTCTGATATCCCTCCTCCGGATACCAAGCATCCTTACTATGGGTCCGGCAGAAGAACGAAGGCAAATCCATCTCGCGTTTCCAGACACAGCAGATCACAGGAGCCATCTGCCAAAAACAAGTCAAAGATAAACAAAAAGAAGCCCGGGAAAAGGAATTGATTCCCCCGGGCCTTTCATTTGTGCTTTTTCATTACTATTCTGCCTTATTCATCTCCACCCGGAACGACCCTGATATTGACGATGACCGTATAGGTCTCGCCCGAAGCAAGCGTAACGATGAACGTAATCTGATCAGGCCCGATATAATCGAGATCCGGTATATAAGTGAAGGTTCCATTGGCATTTAGTGTAACCCTTCCGTTATTCGGCGGATCCACGAGCTGTGCTGTTGTCAATCGTCCAAAAGCGTTCAGATCGCCGGATACAGAAGTATTCTCCTCTGTTCTTAGATCAATCAGCACCGTGTTGGATAACGCCACTACATTCACGGTCACTACATATAGATAGACAGCTCCTCTGGAATCGATATATCGGATGGTAAACGTATCGCTGCCGATAAAGCCTGGATTTGGCGTATACGTAAACGTGCCGTCTGGACGAAGTCTTAGATTTCCATTCGCAGGCTGGCTATACACCTGGTATACGGCCCCCGGTCCGCCATCTGCCGCTCCGCTTACCGGCCTGCCTTGAGGTGTTGTCAGTTGAACTCGAATGGTCGTCTCTCCTCCCGTATTTGCCGGAGGATAAACAACGACGGTAACGGTGGATACGGCAGTACGGCCCTGACTGTCTGTTACTGTGACCGAAAAAGTATCCGTACCACTAAAGCCTGGATTCGGTGTATAGATAAAGCTTCCATCCGGGTTCAGCTCCAGTGATCCGTTAGCCGGCGATTGCAGGACTGTATATGTTAATGTAAGCCCTGCTGGACTGCTGGCCAGAATCTGTCCGGTGACCGGCTGCCCCTGATTTGTTCCTATGCCGATATCAGTCGTAATCGGTCCCGCTGTAAAAGGAGGACTTTCCTGAAGCACCGTTACCATAGCAAAAGCCACTGTAAACAGTCCTGCACTGTTGGTCACAATGACAGTAAAGGAATCGGTTCCGACAAAGCCCGGATCAGGCGTGTACGTAAACGTACCGTCTGGATTGACGACCACCGTGCCATTTGATGGAGGAATGCCCAGCGAGAACGTCAGCGCGAGTCCATTCGGATCGTTCGCGATGACTGTACCACTAACCGGCTGACCCTCTGTCGTTCTTACATTTACCGGAGATGCAACTGGCGAGTCGCCGCCTACAATGACCGTAACCGGTGCAACCGCCGATATTCCTGCACTGTTCGTCACGATCACACTAAACGTATCTGTACCGGTAAAACCAGGATTCGGTGTATACGTAAACGTACCATCCGGGCTCACGACAGCCGTCCCGTTCGTCGGCGGATTCCCGAGTGTGAAGATCAGCGGCAACCCGGCGGGATCCTCTGCCGGTATAAACCCGGTAACCGGCTGCCCCGCTGCAGTCCCCACATTCACCGGAGTGGCAATCGGTACATCCTCACCTACCACGATGGTCACTCGAGAAATCGCGTTCTCCCCAAACAAATCAGATACTATGATCGGGAAGGTATCAACCCCCGTAAAGCCCGGGTTTGGTGTATACGTAAACGTACCGTCCGGATTGACCACCACCGTACCGTTGCTCGGCAGAGGTACATATTGAGTGTAGATCAAGGTGCTTGCTTGCGGATCGGATGCAATCACTACTCCGCTTACCGGCGTATTAATCGGGGTGGTCAAGAAAATATCAGGTGCCACCGGTGGAGCAGAGAACACGGTAATCGTCACCCTTCCGGTGGTTGAAGCTCCAAATGGGTCAGTTACAACTACTGTGAAGGTATCTGTTCCGATAAAGGCGACATCCGGAGTATACGTAAACGTCCCATCTGGATTGACTACGACCGTACCGCTCAATGGCGCCGTTCCTAGCGCATAAGTGAGCGGATTACCCTCCGGATCCACGGCTGGAATCTGTGACGTTACAGGTGTGCCGACAAGTGTGCTTGTTGCAAAGTCAGATACAATGGGCGGCAGGTTCGGTATCGTAATACTGACTGTGGATACGGCAGACCCTCCTGTTCCATCCAGTACCCATACCGTAAATGAATCGGTACCTACAAAGCCGGTATTCGGGGTATAGATGAAGCTGCCGTCGGCATTCAGTACGACGGTGCCATTCGTCGGGAGAGATCCAATAACATAAGTCAGCGGATCGCCATCCGGATCTGACGCAATAATCTGTCCGTCTACACTTGTGTTTGGTCCCGTTTCAATGGATTGATCCTGCGTAATCGGCGGACGACCTGTGACGGTAATCGTCACCAGCGCAATCGCCGTACCTCCGAGTCCGTCACTGACCAGAACGGTGAAGGAATCTGCACCGACAAAGCCGGTGTTTGGTGTGTACGTAAATGAACCGTCCGCATTCAAGATCACCGTTCCGCTTGAAGGTGTCGAATTCAAGGTGAACGTTAGTGGATTACCGTCCGGATCACTAGCTGTCACCGCTCCTGACACAGACGTATTCTGGATTGTTGTTAAGCTTGCACCATCTGCGGTCGGAGGCACGTTGGACACGGTCACCGTCACGGTACCCACACCCGATCCGCCTGCTGAATTCACCGCCTGAACCGTGAAGCTATCGGTACCTATAAACCCGGGATCCGGCGTATAAGTGAACGTTCCATCTGGATTCACCACTACCGTTCCACTGAGAGGAGGCGAGAGCAGCGCCACCGTTATCGGTAATCCGTTCGGATCTGTTACCACTACCTGCGAAGATACAGGTGTATTGCCTCCTGTACTTACGCTCAGGTCCTGCACAACCGGTGGATTAATAGCAACATCAATTGTGATAACCCCAAAGGTGATCCCACCCCGTCCATCACTGACCGCTACAGTGAAGAAATCGGTACCGAAGAAGGTCGGAATGGGTGTGTAAGTGAAGGTACCATCCGGGTTAAGCAATACCGTTCCACTCGCTGGAGGTGTATCTATCACATAGCTCAGCGGATCGCCATCCGGGTCACTTGCCGTGACAATACCTGAGACGGGTACTGACTGTACCGTACCGTATGTTGTATTGGATACAACCGGCGGACGATTGACGACTTGGACCGTGACGGTGGATACTGCCGTTCCGCCCTTCCCATCGCTCACCAGCACGGTGAAGCTGTCAGGGCCGCTGTAACCCGTGTTCGGCGTATAGATAAACGTTCCATCCGGATTCACCTCGGCAATACCATTTGCTGCAAGTGACAGAATGCCGAAGGTTAGTGGATCGCCATCTGGGTCTGCCGCTGTCACTTGCCCGGCTACCGGCGTGTTAATATTCGTTGTCAGACTCAGATCTGATGTCACCGGCGGATTGTCTGTGACGGTAACTTCAACCGAGGCAATAGCTGTACCTCCCAATCCATCACTGACAAGGACCGTGAAGCTGTCCGGCCCTACATAACCGGTATTCGGGAAATAACTAAATGTACCGTCAGCATTAACAACCGCTGTTCCATTCACCGGTGAACTGAGCAGTGAGAAGGTCAGGGGATTACCTTCTGGATCGACGGCAGTGACCGCACCATTGGCTGGTGTATTCTGCGGCGTCGTCACACTCGTCCCTGTCGCTACAGGTGGAGCATTGGTCACTGTAATACTCACCGTAGAGATGGCGGTGCCGCCTTTCCCGTCATCCACCAGAACGGTGAAGCTGTCTGGTCCTACATAACCTGCATTGGGTGTATAGGTGAATGTACCGTCCGGGTTGACCACAGCTGTTCCAAAGACCGGGGCAGCATTGAGACTGAAGGTAAGCGGATCCCCGTCCGGATCGGTGGCGGTCACAGCGCCAGCCACTGGTATGCTGTTCGGTGTACTTAGACTTACATCCTGAGTTACAGGCGGACGATCAATAATATTCACCGTAACGACGGAAGTCGCCGTCCCACCCCGTCCGTCATCGACAAGCACAGAGAACGTATCTACACCAACGACACCTGCATTCGGTGTATACGTAAACGTACCATCCGCCGGGTTTAGCAATACGGTACCCAGTGCAGGCGGTACAGACAAGGTGTAGTTCAGCGGATTGCCGTCAGGGTCGCTCGCTGGAATCTGGCCTGCAACCGGAATGTTCTGGAACGTATCCAGCGTCAGGTTGCCTGCAATCGGTGGAACGTTGCTGACGTTGACCGTAACCAGTGAATCTGAGAATACGCCGCTTGTATTCGTAACTCGGACCGTGAAGGTATCTGTCCCGATAAAGCCTGCATTTGGTGTATAGGTAAACGTCCCATCTGCAGGATTCAGCAACACCGTACCATTCGCTGGCGGAACCAGCACAGCATAGGTCAGCGTTTGGCCTTGCGGATCGGTGGCAATGACTTGACCCCCAACCGGGACATCCGTGGTCGTATTTAAAGTAACATCTGAAGTTACCGGCGCATCAACAGGCACACCGATCGTAACCGTGGAAGTCGCAGTTCCTCCCTTACCATCACTGACGAGCACCGAGAATGTATCTGTCCCTACAAAATTAAAATTAGGAGTATACGTGAAGCTGCCGTCCGGATTTAGTACCACTGTCCCGTTTGCTGGTGGAACGGATACGGTATAGGTCAGCGCATCGCCATCTGGATCGGTCGCTGGAATTTGCCCTGCTACCGGTGTATTGACGTTTGTCGTGAGTGTCAAATCCTGTGCAACCGGCGGCTGATCGATGACCGTGATAATGGCTGTACCGACAGCGGTGCCGCCTTTGCCATCGCTGATCAGGGCTGTGAACGAATCGGTACCCACAAATCCTGCAGCCGGAGTATACGTGAAAGTACCATCAGGATTGACGACCGCTGTTCCATTCGCCGGAGGAGACAGGAGCGTAAAGGTCAGCGCATCGCCATCCGGATCGGTTGCAAGCAGCTGTCCTGGCAGCGGTGTATTTTGCAGTGTGCTGAAATTTTGTGTCTGCCCGATCGGCGGCTGATCGATCACCGTGATGAACACCGTGGATATGGCCGTGCCGCCGAGCCCATCCGATACAAGAACAGTGAAGCTGTCTGGACCCACATACCCCGTATTCGGCGTATAGGTAAACGTTCCGTCCGGATTCACTACCACAGTTCCATTAGCTGGTGCAGACAACTGTGAAAAGGTCAGCGGATCGCCATTCGGATCGGTCGCTACGACTTGGCCCCCGGCGGGCAGATTCTGCAGTGTAGATAGAGAAACATCGCTGGTTACCGGCGGCAGATTCTGCACACTGACCGTTACCGTGCCAATTGCTGTGCCGCCAAAGCCATCGGATACGAGAACGGTGAAGGAATCCACTCCAGCAAATCCAGGATTCGGCGTATACGTGAACGTACCATCCGGATTCACAATTACAGATCCGTTCATTGGCAGTGAATTCAAGCTGAATGTCAGTGGATTTCCATCCGGATCGGTCGCAATGACCTGACCTCCGGCTGGTGTGTTCCCTAACGTAGACAACGATAAATTCTGAACGATTGGCGGCTGATTCGTGACCGTAACGGTGACAACGGAAACCGCCGTCCCGCCATTCGGGTCGCTTACCAGCACGTTAAAGTTATCTACTCCAAGGAAGCCAGGATTCGGAGTGTACGTGAACGTACCATCCGGGTTGACCACGGCTGTACCATTGGATGGAGCAGACTGCAGTGTGAAGGTCAGCGGATCCCCGTTCGGATCGGTTGCTGTAACCTGACCTCCTGCAGGCACACCTAATGTTGTCGCTACACTCAGATTACTTGTTACCGGCGGCAGATTGATTACCTCTATCGTCACGGTAGAGATGGCAGTGCCCCCGCTCGGATCAGTGACCAGCACCGTGAAGGTATCTGTACCGATGAATCCAGGATTCGGATTGTACTGGAACGTTCCGTCTGCATTCACCACTACCGTTCCATTTACTGGCGGAGCATTTAATGTAAACGTCACTGTATCCCCATCCGGATCGGTCGCAATCACCTGACCTGTAATAAACAGATTCTCTGGCGTTATCAGATTTAGGTTCTGTGCCACGGGCGGCTGATTGAGAACGTGAACCGTGACGATTCCAATGGCTGTGCCTCCATTCGGATCGGTGACGAGATAGGTGAACGAATCGTTGCCCGCAAAGCCAGGGTTCGGATTATACTGGAAGGTTCCGTCTGGATTGAATACAACCGTACCGTTTGACGGTAATGAATTCAGACTGAACGTGAGCACATCTCCATTTGGATCCGTCGCTGTGACTTGACCTGTTGCAGGAACGTTCTTGGTCGTGGACACATCCAGGTTATTAGCAATAGGCGGCTGATTAAGCACCGTTACTGCAATCGTTGAAACTGCTGTTCCGCCGAAGCCATCGCTGACCAATACGGTAAAGGAGTCGTTCCCAACGAAGCCTGTGTTAGGGGTGTATTGATACGTGCCATCGGGATTGACGATTGCTGTTCCGCTTGTCGGCACCGAATTCAGTGAGAAGGTCAGCGCATCTCCGTCCGGATCCGTACCTGTAACCTGACCCCCGGCGGGAATATTCTCATTGGTGACAAGGGAATAGTTCTGTGTCGTTGGCGGCCGATTGCCGATTGAAATGCTGTTTCCGTTCGATTGAGACATCCCTTGGAAAGTCGGTCCGCCCGGAAGACTTTGAAAATTGTAGGTGAGATTTGCTACATTCGACTGTGTTGATCCTGGCGGCCTAGACACAATTTGAACCGAGTAGATAATCGTCAGCGTCTGCCCTGGAGCCACAGTACCCAGATTGACCCCAACCGTTGGATCTGCACCTGGCTGTGCTACACCATTCACGGAGAAGGAGCCCGGAACGAATACGCCGGAAGCAGAAAATGTATCCTGCAGCAGCACCAAATTGGCAGAGGCCGTACCTGTATTGCCTGCGGTGAGTGTATACTGAACCACATCTCCAACCAGTGCACTGCTCACATTGGAGCTCTTATTAAATACAAAAAATGGCGCATTCACGTCCACTTGAAGTCCGAGACCATTTACAAGATAAGCATCCCCCTGGGATGTGGCCTGAATGACAGCAGAAGTCTGCGAATTGACAAGTCTGGAGGATACGTCAACATTGGTTATATCCCACCCTTGTCTGGCACCAATGACCGCATTACCTGGCGTACTATTTAGACTGCCAAACGTTCCCCTTGTATCCAAGAGCCCCAGATTGTTGTTGATCTGCGAACCAAAAAAATTACTGACCGGATTGTTCGGACCTGATATGGCTACAAGCGTTGCTGTTGTTGGTCCAAACCTCAGCTGATCACCTAGCAGCTGAGGATCACCCTCTCCTGCGCTGACCATCAGCCTTCCGCTCACGACACCAGTAACAGGTGTAGCGAACCCGGTAATCGTAGCGGTCGCCGCACCAAGCGCCTGGTTCACGACCTCTGCACCGACAAACACGCTCATGTTCCTTGACGGGAGGAACGGATTCTCATACACGACAGCCAGCGTCCATCCGGCGAAGTTATCATTGTTATTCGATGCTGTGACCGTCCCTGGCACCGCCCCCGTTATATAAGTACCGGCTCCCCCTTGCTGGACAAGAGCCGTTACATTTGCCGAATTGACATAATCATTCGCTGTCGGTGCGGTATTCCGCGCTGTCGCCGGATCAGGAGCAACGGAGAAGGTTCCTGCCGGTGTAGTGAATAACACAGGGTTGCCGATCTGCCCAATGACGTTATTCCCCCCCGTATTGTAGCTGGCTGCCCAGATCAATTCGGCATACAGAACCGTCGAACCGCTAGGCAAATCCAAAATAGCAGTTGATGCATTCTGGGTATAATCCAGCGTTGTTCCCAGCGGGAAATTACCGACCCGGACCGAAGTATTCAACGTGCTGAATGCTCCAATTGAGCCTGTATTTCCCTGATTATTCTGATTGGTTACCTTGTTTAGCCCCAGTGTATTGCCTGTAAAAGTCATAGCTCCGTTCATTGTTGTATTAAACCTTAATATAAAAGGCATCTTGCGCTGTCCACCCCCAAAAATAGCATAAATCCCCATACAATATATTGTTTATGACTTTGTACTATGCAGATTAATTATGAAAACAGCAAAAAAGGCATAATCCAGATCTGGATCATGCCTCACAAGGACCATATAATTCATGGCATTTCATATTTATATAGGGAATCAATTTCATCATCCCTTTAATGAGTTATGAAATTGATTCAACCAATAAATGTTACCCCTTCTTACAGGGTTCAATGCAAACAGGAGCAGGGATTTCAAGCTCGTACCCAGTTGGCGTAAGTCGCCCGTTTTCACTGTCTATTTTGAAGGAAATAAGGTTGTCACTGTCCTGATTGGCCGCGATCAGCAAGCCGCCCTCCAGCAGATTGAAGTTTCTTGGCGTCTTGCCTTCTGTACCTGTACACTCTACTGCGGTAAGCTCACCGCTCTCCTCATTAATATGAAACAGCGCGATTGAATCATCACCACGGTTGGATACATAGAGGAAACGACCGCAGGAGGATATGCGTATATCCGCACCTGTATTTTCTGACTGTTCCGTTTCATCCCGTGTTGAGATATGATGCGTGATCTGGAATTCTCCACGATTCTTGTTGAAGGTTAGTGCCGTAACCGTATTGTTCAGCTCATTAACGACATAAGCAAATTTCTCATTGGGATGGATCACCAAATGTCTCGGACCTGAACCGGCAGGCAGCTTCAGCTCATAATGGGTTGACAGCTTACCCTCCTGCATACGGTACACAATGATCTGATCCAGCCCAAGATCACACACGATAGCATACTCACCTGCCGGATCCGGTACGATGGAATGTGCATGCGGTCCCTCCTGCCGATCTTCACGGAAGCCCTTGCCTACATGCTCAATCTTCGCAGACATCTCCACAGGAATGGAGGATTCATCCAGCTTATATACATTGACACTTCCACTTGAGTAGTTAGCTACAAGCACATAGCTGCCGCTCTGATCTACCGAAACATAGCAAGGGTCAGCACCTTCGGTCGGTTTACGGTCCAGAAGCTGCAGCTCACTCGTCGACGGATCTATTTTATAAGTAAACAGTTCCCCTTCACCTGTCTCGCTCACCGCATACAATACTTCACCATTCGGATGCAGCGCAAGGAAGGAGGGACGCTCGATTCCCGATGCCTGGTTCACAATTCGCATCTCTCCACTATCCTTGTTCACGGCCACCAAATAAATGCCAGGGTCTGCTGCCGCAGAATAAGTCCCCGTATAGAAACAAACCTCGTCTGATTTCTTCGCTTGTGGGTTCATCATCGATCGCTCCTTATATTCATATCATCACTGGATAGACTACTGGAATTGATATTAATCTATTAACCACAAATGACTTCCATCCCTTCAAAAACAAGGCGGTTTACAAAAATTTCACGAATAGACTATTGCTCTGAAATGCATTTCATAACTTAAGATGCTTATGTAAAAGCTATGGTCAGCTGTAATCATAGACATAACTTGCAAGGAGGACATAAAATATGATACATGAAAAATCACCTTCCTTCCCGGCGGACTTTCTCTGGGGCTCTGCTTCTGCTGCCTATCAGATTGAAGGCGCTTGGAATGAAGACGGCAAGGGACCTTCCGTATGGGATCTATATACCAAAATTCCAGGCACCACCTACAAGGATACGAGCGGGGATATCGCTGTAGATCACTATCACAGATACAAGGAAGACGTACAGCTCATGGCTGAGATGGGTCTTAAATCGTACCGATTCTCGGTCAGCTGGCCAAGAATTTATCCGCATGGCACAGGTGAAGTCAACGAAGCCGGACTCGCATTCTACGACAGCCTGATTGATGAGCTGGTCGCCCACAGCATTGAACCCGTGCTGACCCTATATCATTGGGATGTGCCGCAGGCACTTCAAGACCGTTACGGCGGCTGGGAATCACGGGAAATTATCGAAGATTTCAACCAGTACTGCATCACCTTGTACAAAAGATTCGGAGACCGGGTCAAATACTGGGTGTCTCTCAATGAACAGAATCATAATACCAATCATGCGTACATGCTTGGCATGCATCCACCCGCGGTCAAGGATCGCAAACGCTTCTATGAAGCCAACCACATCATGTTCCTTGCGAATGCGCAGGCCATCACCTCCTTCCGCAAGCATGTACCGGACGGCAAGATCGGACCCAGCTTTGCGTATACTCCTTCCTATCCGGCTTCGAGTTCACCAGAAGACATGCTGGCATATGAGAATGCAGAGGAGTTCACAAGCTATTGGTGGCTTGATGTCTATTGCCGGGGTGAATATCCCAGCATTCCTTACCGCCACTTGAAACAGCAGGGACTCGCTCCTGTGTTTGAGGAAGGAGATCAGGAGCTGCTGAAGCTGGGGATGCCTGATTTTGTCGGTGTCAATTATTATCAGACCATTACGTACGAGCATAATCCGCTGCATGGCGGAGTTTCTTCAGGCAAAATGAACAATACCGGCAAGAAGGGCAGCAATGAATCAACCGGAATTCCAGGTCTATATAAGACAGCGAACAATCCTCATATTGAAAAATCGAACTGGGACTGGAATATCGATCCCATCGGTCTTCGTATCGGTATGCGCAGGATTACGAGCCGCTATGATCTCCCCATCTTTATTACGGAGAACGGTCTTGGCGAGTTCGACAAGCTGGAGTCCGGAGACCAGGTTCATGATGAATACCGGATCGCCTACCTTAAGTCCCATCTTCATCAGTGCAAGCAGGCGATTGCTGACGGGGTGGAGCTGATTGGCTATTGCAGCTGGTCCTTCACGGATCTGCTCAGCTGGCTGAACGGCTATCAGAAGAGATATGGCTTCGTCTACGTCAACCAGGATGAGGAGGGCGGCAAGGATCTTCGCCGTATCAAGAAAGACAGCTACTTCTGGTACCAGGATGTTATTAAGACGAACGGAGAAAACATCTAATTTTACAGTCAACAGGATATTCTGGGTTTACCTCGAACTGGAACTGAATGTACTACAATAACTTTGCTTCTATTAAGCCCCTTTCGAGGGGCTTTTGTGTTTGTGGATTTCGCGATAAACCGTATCCAAGGGTATAATATCGTTAGATCAGGAGGTGAAACATATAGATGGCCAATATTAAATCCATTGCCAAGCTGGCCGGTGTATCTGTAACTACCGTGTCCCGCGTGCTGAACAATCATCCATACGTCAATGAAGCAACTCGCCAGAAAGTACAGCACATTATGGAGAAGGAAGGATATAAGCCGAATTCAAGCGCGGTGCATTTGATTAAGGGTCAAACCGATCGTGTCGGGGTCATCGTCCCGAACAGCCATCCCTATTTTCAAACGATATTGTCAGGCATTATGGATGAAGCTGCCAAGTCCGGCTATGGAACGCTGCTATACCAATCTCGGTACGAGACACAAGAAGAGCTTAAAGCACTTCAGCTGCTATCTACCAAGCAGATTGACGGTCTCATCTTCTGCTCCCGTGCACTTGAGCTTGAAGCTATTGCTGCTTACGCCAAGTATGGTCCCATCGTTACTTGTGAGTATACAGAGAATGAGCAAATTGCGGCTGTCTATACCGATCATTATGAAGCCTTTCTAAAGGGAATACAGTACCTGATTCAGCACGGTCATAGGGCCATCGGTTATTGTGTGGGGCGGCCTGACAGTGCAAGCAGCCAAGCCAGGTATCTTGCTTATAAGACCCTGCTTCATGAGCAGGGAGAAGTCTTGCATCCGGAATGGATCTTCACCGATTGCACAGAGATTAAAGACGGTATCCGTGTCATTGATACCCTCATGAAGATGAAGGAACGCCCCACCGCTCTGCTCGTTACTGGCGATGAAGCGGCAGCCGGAGTCATCCTGAGAGCTCAAGCCCTCGGGCTTCGCATTCCCCAGGATCTTGCCATTATCGGCTTCGACAATCTCCCGATCTCCGAGGCACTTGGTCTCACGTCCATTGACCAGCATCTTCAGGAGATCGGAAGAGAAGCCTTTCGCACGTTCTATAACAGCAGGAATGTGGAAGTGAAGGACAATGCGCCTAGTTCCAAGACCGTCATTCCTTTTGAATTAGTTGAAAGATCCAGTGTCTAATCGCGGTAGCTTCATAGCGACTAATTCTGTGGATTTATAATGAGGGGAACTGAAATACGACCTTCCAGCGGATCATAATTCGCTAGGTTATTGTCCGCACTCCGTTGATCCTGGTCGAGTATTGAGAAGTAAAAAGTAAGCGGCTGTTCATACTCTAGGTCTGGAATGTTCATTCTGACTTTATCCACTTCAAATATGTTATCTATCGCTGGATACACCTGACCTGCCGCATCCGTATAATAATCCGAAATCTCATATTGAATTCCTTCCCAAGCAGGAAAGTAGATCGTATGATATGGACCATCTGTATGCCCAGCATAGGTGACCCCGTAGGATTCAGGCTCCATCCCCGCTGGATACTGGACAAGCGCAGGATTATTTAGATCAATAACAAAAGGAGTCTCCAAGCTGAACAGCTCCTCAACTAAGGTAAGTTGGAGTTCTTCATATGAATCCTCATAATAGATGGATGGAAAGATCAGATCATCCCCTGCAATCTCCACTACTCTGCTTCCGGATCTCGAATTCTCTCTTACCCGGTCCAGACGAACATTCTTCAGACTCTCTATCCCTCTCTCATTGAGAATATCAGGCCTCATCTTCACCCGCGTGTAGTCCGAGCTGATCGTCATGCCGTTAATATGGTAGGTCTGGCCTTCAATTGTGAAGCTCTCATCCATCGCGATCTCTTTGGCCGGCTGCTCGACCTCATGAGGATAGTCTGTTTCTAACATGACGGTATGCGTCTCATCCCCCTGAACCTCAACTTCGAATTGGAGCAAGGCACCTTCCGAAGAAACCGTGGGATTGGTTCGAACAAACGTAACAAAACCTTTCTCAGCCTGCTCTGTCTCTTCAAGAACCATCTGATTCTGCAAATAACCTAACAGCAGCAAAGTCGATCGCTCCAGAATAGATCCGTCCACGATCGAAGCAGAGACCTCGGGCTCTTTCTTTTCCAGCGTATACATTAATAATGTTTCTCTTCCATAATCAATCGCTCCGTCAATGATCAGCCGGGATCCATCATCTAATTTCATTGCATAACCGAGCTTCTCGTAATCCCCATCCGCAACCCGTGATCTGAGATACCCATCGCTGCTCGCAGTAGTATTGATTAAGCTCTCATCCGGGACGACTCTTGTGCCGGAAAAATTAAGAGACGCGTGAATCTCCTTCTCGCGGAAAGGATTAAGCACAAGGATAGCAAGGACAACTACACCAAGCGATACACCAAGCGTCCAAGCCCATACCTTCTTGTTCCTGTGCCTCGGGAGAACACCCTGCCCAGCCTGGAGTAGTCCCTTCTGTACTGCTGCCTCTGCATCATTACTCACCTCTACCGAGCTCAAGTATTCTTTTTCCTTGGAAAAGTGCTTGCGGATAAAAGACGTGACCGCTGCGACTTCGCTTTCCCCCATCTCTTTGGCCACAGCATTCAGCATCTCATCAAGCCGTCTAGAAGTTGTCTTCTCCGATCTTGATATGTATTTTGCTATCTCCGCTATGGGCTGTTCTGCAATATAAGTCAGCAGGAATACGACACTGTGTTCAAAGCTCATCTGGCTCATGAGTGTCTCCATCAATTCGGCTCGGTTGCTGCGCATCACTTGAACATGCTCACCCGCTACAGCCGGGTCACCCAGCTTATTAGAGCTAGGTGTAAGCTCATCAGATTCACCCACTGCCGTGGATGGTTCTATTGCAGCATCAGCTCCATCTGCTCTTCTTAACCGCTTAGCATAGAGCAGCATGTTACGAAACAAGGCAGTCACGAGATCCTCTCGCCGCTTCCCTGCTTTGACCTGATGCCAGGTGATGGACACCGTGGCCGATACAAGTGCATCCGCGGTGCTCCTGCTTCGGGATATCGCATAGGCTGTGACAAACAGACTTGCCGCATGACGCTTCAACAGGTGCTCATAAGCATCGAAACCCCCACTAAACGCCATTTTCTCTAAATCCCGATCGTTCATCTTATCAAAACTTTGCACCGTATCACCTCTTTTTCCTCATCCGATCACAGTCTGGGGGTCTGCCCTTATTTTTTTACCAAGGTTAAGTTAATGGCATCACCGTTGTCTATATAAGCATTCTCATCGCCGGACACTAACTTCTCGATCTGAAAGGTCAAAGGCTGCGCATAGTCATAATCAGTCACTTTATACGCCAGTCTTCCGCCCACTTGATCGATGCCTTGTGCAAAGTAGGACACACCCTCCGCATCCGAATATTGATAGTCGAGTGTATAGCTCGACTCCTCTGACGAAGGAAAGAAAATGTAGAAGAAAGCATCACTGGCAACATCCGTAATCTCAATTTCTCCATCGTACACTTCCGGTGCTTCTACAATCTCGCCGGTGTCTGTGTTTACCTCGATAACCGGATTAGCCTGCTCCCCCATTCCACTTATACTATGAAAGCTGAGTCTGATCTCAGAATAATCATCATAATACATCGAATCAAAATACCATTCGGTTTCATTCCCGAATCCTTCAATCCAGTCCTTCCCTTCACCCGTCATACTCATCAAGCTCTTTTCTATCACTGATAGAAGGGGTAAGTTTAATTGATCCATAGTTATGATAGTTGAAGAATCTGCCCCCAACTGAACAATTGTCGCATCGGTCGTCAGGCGCAGTTCATCAATATGAATGCTGCGGTCTTGAATCTCGAAGGTTTGGTTTATCTCAATATGCTTAACAGGCTTTTCCTCGAAATCAGGAACAGGCACTTCGAAGGAAGCCCATCGATATGTATCGGTATCGTCCTCCTGCACATTGGCAGGAAATACAATGGTATGCTCACTGGACAAAGAAGTGCCGCTGGACATCTGGTGTTTAGACAACAGAATTTTCCCAAATGTTCGATTTCCGTCTCCCCACATTCGCATGTTGTCCCGGTCGAATTCAGAACCAACCTCTCGATACACGTCACTCCAAAGAATGACTCGATCTGGGATTGGAGCTGCTGCACCCTCCGTATTCTCGAGCCTGTACCACAGCATCAGTCCGTCACTCGTCTGCATCGCACCGTCCACATACAGGCGAAGACCATTCTGCTCAGGCAGCACTTTTCCTATCTTGACGAAATCTCCTTCAGCCAGCCTTTGCTGCGATATGGGATCTTCCTTAAGCGTCCTTTCCCAGTAGCTCTGATCGAAGGTCTCCATTTCTTGGGGCTTCTCTGGAGCTGCTTGATATATACTGCCAAGAAGAAACAAGCCCACAAGCCCTGCTGCCACGCTCCAGATCAACCTGTTGCTTATGCTGCGCTTTGCCATTTTGCCAGTCTTGGCCTCATCCAGACCTTGCTGAACCCCTCTCTCCAGCTCGATCTCAGATATGGACAGCAGAGCTTCATGGTCCTTCCTAAAATGCTGCTTCAAGAATGCTTCGCTGATCGTCTCCTTCTGCTTCTCTGCATGTATGTTGATTCTCTGAAGAGCCTCACTTCGTTTTCGCTCAACCTGTGACTCTGAAGTAAATCCATACGATATCATTTCTTGAATATCTAACCTTGCGGCGTAACTGAGCAGGAATACAGTCCTCTCCTCGGCTCCCATACGAGACAATGCTTCTTCTACCACGAGAGCACGATGGTTCAGCATTTGACCTGGAGTATTCTGCAGAATCTCTTGTACGTCGGTTACAGCTATATCCGGTCTATCGGGTTTGCCAGCTCTGTCAGCACCGTTTAAATTACTGCTCACTGCAGATCCCCATATCTCCTTAAGCAGGAGGTTCAGCATTTTATCTTTAGCCTTTATTTTACTTCTATGATGCCAGGTCTTTGATATGGAACGGGTCATTAACTGCTGTGCTGCCGTGTTATCCCGCGATGTGATGTATGCGAGTATGTATATCTTTTTGCCATGACGCCGAACTACCTCCTCATACGCTTCAACATCACCCTGGCATGCGGTAATCGACAATTCGGAATCATTAAGGTCAGTATAAGTTCTCATAGCCCCAACTCTTTTCAATTATTGTTTAATAGAATCAATTTTAATGTTTTATGAAATTGATTCATAAGAGAGGAATATTTAATGTCTCCTCGTCTAATTTTTCGTAAACTACAGGAATCGTAATCGGCTGAGGATAATCCCCATCCTGAATGTAGTACGTGCGCCATTCTCCCTCATAACCTGTTCCGCTGGAAGCATAATAATTGCCCTCCGCATCATAAAAGTCAAATACCAGCTGTCCATTTGGTACACCCTCTAAAGAGGACAAAACCTCTTCGTTGATGTATCCCGCATCCTTAAAGTACAGCTTCATCTCAGAACCATCACCTGAACGCTTCATTTTAAAATCTCCATTGAAATGATCTGGATAACCAACTAATTTCCCCTCATCCAGATCTACTTTAAACTCTTCGGTTATGGTTACAAGTCCAGCATCCTTCACCAGTGACAGTCCACTGTAATCAAGATAATACACCGGAGGATATATCAGTGTCGTTCGCCCTTCTTCGTCAGTCTCGTAGTTCATTGACTGCCCGTTCAGGCCCAAATAACTCTGATCATTAGAACCAAGCCTCAGCCTTAAGCTGCGTAGCAGTGCCGCATCCTCCTCCTGCCTTGATTCTGGTTCAATCACAATCTTGGTATAATTTTCGGTAAGTTCAGCCTGCTTGATCATAAAAGAACGATGATTCAGCTCAAATTCCTGGTTGACCGTGATAAGCTCATGCGCCTGTGATGGCACGGATGGAACCGTTAGGCTTAGTGAGATTACTGACTCCGGACGTTCCGCATCTGCCGCATTAAAGATGACTACCCATTCCTCCGGGACTGTCTGATGAACGATATCATGCAGGCTATCGAATATCATCATCCCTTGTATTGTAGAGGGGTTCTCTGTCTGCACAATTTCATTTCCCGATCGAGTTCGCAACGTATCGCTCAAATTAAAGCTATGGCTTCCATACATATAGCCACTTAGCTTATCCGGCATTACTTGCCCATTCTTCGCAGTTAAGGTATACCAGATCAGGGTTGAATCGCCTTGTGTCATCATTCCATCAATAATCAGCTTCAGCCCGCCCTGTTCAGCCACATAGCCCAAATATTGAGCATCCCCTTCCTGCAGCCTTCTCTCCGCAACACGATCCGAGCTTACGGTGCTCAGCCAGTAGCTGTCATCCGGTACGACTCGGGTTCCTGCCCTATTAAGGGGGTCGTGAATCCCCTTTCCTCCCCAGGAATCTAGACCAACTACCAGTATTATGGCGATACCGATCACCACAACGCCTGCTGCACCCCATGTTCTCCTTAGCCGCTTGGAGAATCTGCCAGCCCTGGCATCGGTTAAACCTTGTTGAAGTGCGTCTTCCAAATTTTCATGCTCGTGTGCATAAACAGTCATGCGATCCTTCTCGAAAAAAGTATTAAGAGATGGCGATGATTCTTTCATCATCTGCTTGGCTTGCTGTAAACTGGCGGCAGCCCTCATCTCTCCTATTCCCGTAAACTTTCCGAACTCGGCAGGCATTTTGGCTAATATGTATGAAGCTTGTAACATCGTACGTTCTTCAAACGGCAGACTATTCATTTTTTGTGACAGCAAACGGTCGGTATCCCTTGTCATTTGAGAGGTAGTCTCGTCTTGCACCGTTGATGGAGAGTAAGATATCTTATTCCAAGCCGTAGCTCTATATTGCTTTCTTGCAGTAATATACATCGTTCGAAACAGGAGCTTTACAAGCTGAGCCTCATCCTTAAGTTTATTACGCTGACACCAGCTCTTCGAGATTGATTCTATGAGTAAACGTCTCCTAACCTGTTCTTCTCTGCTGTATATATAAGACCACGCATAGAGCTCCTTGCCATGACGCCGAACTAACTCCTCATACGCTTCAATATCACCCTGGCATGCGGCAATCGACAATTCGGAATCCTCCATCTGTAGGTATAAGTCCATGTCTGATCTCATAGGTCACTTCCTCTATTTTAAGAATGCGGAATAGCAGCTGCTTTCATTGTATATTAAAATCCATTTTAAGGTAAAATAATCCTTCTGAGTACTATTAATGGAAAATAAAAAAAGACCCGGTACCCGACCGGATCTTTCATAAACCATAGGCTTAGGTTAAATCTCTATTCTTCCATCTATCCTCCAAGCGATGCTTCACTTCCGCAAGGGTAATGCTGTCCAGATATTGCTCCACCACGTGCTCTCCGTCATGATATATGGTACCCATGACATCCTTGATATTAGAGGATACCATGCAGCTGGAGTCCTCATCCCCCGAACGCCAATGAGGCCCAAAGGATCCTAACGCAAACAAGCGATACAAATCACCAAGTCTCACTTCATCCGGCTTGCTGTTCAGCATATAACCGCCGTGAGCCCCTTCCTTTGTCATTACATACTGATGCTTGCGCAGCACACTAAGCACTTTGCGTACTCTGGCAGGATGCGTCGATACACTCTCTGCAATGTCCTCGCTATTTGCTATGCGTCCTTCACGGATACCCAAAAACAACAGGCAATGCACTGCAATCGTGAACTCACTGTTCATTACCCTGACCTCCTGTATTAGCGCTCAAAGCTTCCTGTCTCCCGTTTCTTTATCATTTAGTTATGCCCTGAAATCGTCTATAAATCTCGGACTCATCCTTCGTATATATCATAAGTTAAGATAAACGCACTTCCCAGCAACTGTTATTCTATTGATAACAGTTTTGTTTGTCAAGTTTACATCCAATCCAATACTTACAAATAAAAAGAGTCCACAGATTCTTATGGATCTGTATAGACTCTTCTTTGTCAAATTTCATATCGATCAAACCCGGTTACTCTCAATATCAGACAAAATCGTCTTCATCAACGGAATATAGATATTCCAATAAAAAGCATTCGGGCTGGAATTAGGCACAAAGAGGCCCACAAACTGATCCCAGCCTTTATATTGAACCATGAAGGGAGAGACTGTTCGCTCTGCAAAATCACCCGCAAAATAATAAGATTGATGCGATTTCTGCTCCTTATGAATAATGGCCGGAAACTGCGCAGGGACTCCCGCTGTTCTCAGCTTCTCCGAACCGGAGCTTGTTAATTCGAGCTTATAATCCGCTACAGTCTCCGTGCCTGGCTTGGGAGTAACAACCTCAAACCATTGATGATAGCGGGCTGATCTTTCAACATTGTATTTATCACTGTTTTCTTTGGAGAAGGAGATGGACATGCCCGGCTCCCTTAGATCTTGTCTATCGAGCACAATGACCTCCCCTTCATGATGAACGAGTACCATCCCTGTGCCGCTGTAGGACCATTCCTTGCCTGTCTGTCCTGTATAATTCTCCATGATATGGAGGGGCACTTCTGTTGATAAATTCTCATAAAATTTCCCTGCCCAGCCCTTCCATTCCACACCCAGCATCTTCTGCAGCTGCCTGCTGACAGATTCTGCTGTTGGGGCTGCCAGTATACTGTGTTCAGCAATAATTGTTGTTCCTGTCATAGCAGCAGCCTGAATTTTTTGGACATCTGTCAAATTCATGCCGCCGTACACCAGCTGCTCGATTTGCTCCTCCCTTTCTTCCTGCGAACGTACAGATTCATAGATGCCATAGGAGTCTGCAAGATAGATCAGATCGGTTCCGCGAAGTGTAGCAGGCAAACGCCTCATTCGTTCATCTCCGACTTTGTGAGGATGGTATCCATAATAAGATTCATCATATGCGTATCCCGCTCCGTTATGATCCACAACCTTCTGCTGATTGAGCAGCCAGGTCAAGCCTTTATGCTCACGGTATGTAATGTCCGGAACGGTCTTATCTACAATCACAACATCAATAACCCGGCTCGGGGCCGCTCTCCATTGAATCCAGGGGAAAGTGAGAAGCAGCAATACACCAACCAAAATCGCAAGTCCTGCTTTGAGCTTCCATTCCCTTGGTCTCACTTCTCTTTTCCCCCTTTAATAGAAAGTATATATACGTAGAGGCCTGCTTCATCAAAATATAGAAGTACTCTCCTAGTATATGACCTGTTTCCGCAAATTGGAAGAAAAGTTCTTGATCATTCGATAATTTTCTACAAATTCCTACAACAACGTATTCTCGATTAGATCTCGTTCTATATAACTCTTATATTTCACGGGATATACTTACAGTATTTCTAGGGAATTATGATATACTAATGAAAAATGATTTCCAATTAGAGAGAGGTCCTGTACGTGGCTATAAACTCCTCATTTCTCCAGATCGCAGCAACAGTCGGTATGATCTTTATTGCTGTGAGCGCTATCTTTATCCGTATGAAGGCCGCCAATCGGCCAATTAACAAGAAAAGAATCATTATTCCGCCGCTCGGCATGAGCACGGGATTTCTTATGTTTGTTGTGCCGGACACGCATATTCCATGGCTGTGGGCACTCATTGCGTTTCTGGTCGGCTGGTTTATCTTCTCGTATCCGCTGATCAAGAGCACCAAGTTTGAAGTTAGAGACGGAGCGGTCTTTGTTACCAGCTCGAAGAGCTTCATGTTCATTCTGGTCGGTCTTCTGATCGTCAGACTTGTGCTGCATGAAGTCGTTTATCAGTATATATCCGTTGTGCAGACAGGAGCCGTCTTCTTCATTCTAGCCTTCGGCATGCTGCTCCACTGGAGACTGTATATGCTGAAGCATTACAACGAAACCTTCGGTTCGTCCTTTGAACCTTCAGCTAAGCAGTAACGATGTATGTATTCATCGTGAGGTAACAGGCTCATTCGATCAACTATGATTCATTTCATTTCAAAAAGCTCAGTACAAAGGATGAATTTTCTCCTGCTTGTGCTGAGCTTTTGTATTAGAGAGATACTCCTTCCAAATAATAAAGAGCAGCATCCCTTCATATGGAGGATAGAAGGAACGCTGCTCTCTATTTATGCGGCCGTATGGCCTTGAATGATCTTGGGGGCAGCAAGCTTCCCTGCTGCAGGTCATTCTTCTTATTGCTCGGTTAGAATAACCGGGCCGTCTGCTGTAATGGCAATCGTATGCTCGTACTGTGCAGACAATTCGCCGTCCTGTGTACGGGCTGTCCATCCGTCACTGTCCAGCTTGCTGCGGAAGGTGCCGACATTCAGCATCGGCTCAATCGTAATGACCATGCCTTCCTTCAGACGCGGTCCGCGTCCGGCGGGTCCATAATGAGGCACTTGGGGCTCTTCATGCATATCCTGACCGATCCCATGCCCAATGAATTCCCGAACGACCGAGAATCCTTCGCCCTCGGCATATACCTGGATCGCGTTGGAAATATCCCCGATCCGGTTGCCAAGAACGGCTTTTTCAATACCCTTGTACAGGGATTCTTTGGTCACATCCAGCAGCTTCTGCGCCTGCTCGGATACGTTACCTACCGCATAAGACCAAGCGGAATCCGCCAGCCAGCCGTCTAGATTAACGACCATATCCACCGTTACGATATCCCCGTCCTTCAGCGCGTATTTTCCAGGGAACCCATGGCAGATTACATCATTAACCGAAGCGCAGGTCGCATACGGATAACCGTTGTAGCCCTTCTGCTCCGGAGTCGCTCCATGCTTCTTCATGAAGCTCTCTGCAAATGCATCAATCTCTTGGGTCTGAATGCCAGGGCGAATGAGCCCGGCAATCTCTCTATGGCAAGCAGCGAGAATCTCGCCAGCCTTCTTCATGTACTGTATTTCATCTTTGCTCTTCAAAATAATCATTTATGGCTCTCCTTGTCGCTAGTATCAATCACTCCTTTCTATTGTAACTCTAATACTGTAAAAATAAAAACAAATTCCTATGCTTTAGGCGGTCCTGTATCTTGATTCGTCACTTTTTGATGCAGGGTGGAGTGGATGAATATTCGCATCATCATCACGCCTCCCTCCTACTCTTTGGGAGCAATCCGAACAACATCCTCAGTGAATGTCCCCTCTGCTTGGGCTTTGGCTTCTGATTACGCCCCTGATAGCTTCGCAAATTCGTGATCAGCTGACGGTCTCGATCCTCATCCAGCTTCTCCTTGATCCATAAGCGCTGTTCTTCTACCTGCTCCTGCAGCTGTTCATTCTGCTTCATCAGCTTCGTTTGCTCACGTTCAAGCTCAGCCATGCGTTCCTGCAGAATTTGCCACTCCGAATTGAGCTGCTTAACTTGCTCCTGCTCGACTCCGGCCTTCTGGAGAACCTTCTCCTGCTCAATGAGGGGTGAGTGTGCACTTGTCTGTTCTATATCCGAGCCATCCTTGGCCGCTGCAGCCATCTCATGATTCAGCTCCATAACGAGTACAGCTGCATCATTCAGCGGCAGGTTTTGCTCTCTCATCAAATTCATCATTTCCTTAATCCGCTCTATTTCAAGCGTTCCGAACAGTCTCGATTTATTCGCAGCCCGTTCAAAACGATGTCCATGCTCCTCCAGCGCAGCCGCATATTTGCGGAGTGTGCTTGCGCCGATCCCCAGTTCCTTAGCCGTTTCCGTCGTAGCTCCTGCTTCATTCATATTCAAATGCATATTCATTATCATTCCCTCCCGAATTTTTTAGGGTCTAATAAATCATTAACGTATGCCGACAGTAATCAAACTTCATACTACCTGTTTAAGAAACAGCACTATTTCTTCCGCTTGATCAGGGCGGACACAGCGAAATAGTTGTCTGTGAGATAAGCAATTCGCCTTTCTACCCTTCAATCCCTTTGGCATATTTCTTCTAAGAATGTGGTATCGTAAGAAGTTTTGTCAGGGTGGAATTACGACGTTACCCTACGTTCTTTCGACACATTCTATAAATTTACAAAGGAATATGAAGCAGAATTTTCAGTCCACGTCACCTATTTGTAATAAATGTTCACTTGATTTGCCCTATAACCTAAATTTCCATTGCTGTTCAGGAGAAAATTATGTTATCTTATGTAACGTTGAATAGGTATATGCATAAAATACAATTATAGATGATAGGATGATAACGATATGGAGACAGGGGGCAGGCAGATTATGCGAAATCGAACAGGAAAAGTGGCGATTGTTGGAGCGGGTCTTGTCGGATCAAGCGCAGCTTATTCCATGATTAATCAGGCGATCGCAGGAGAAATTATGCTCATTGGCCGCACTTATGAGAAGGCGTTTGGGCAAGCGCTCGACTTGTCCCACAGCATGGATTTTACGTATCAGCGCACCAAGGTCCATGCTGGAACTTATGCGGATTGCAAGGATATGGATGTCATTGTCCTGACGGCAGGAGCTAATATCAAACCTGGTCAGACCCGGCTTGATATTCTGGAAGAAGCTGAGATTATAACGAAGGATATCGTTCAGCCTATTATGGAAAGCGGCTTTAACGGTGTATTTGTCGTTGCGGCGAATCCTGTGGACATTATTACGTATCTGGTGTGGAAGCTGTCCGGACTGCCGCGGAATCAGGTCATTGGCACAGGCACATCCATTGACTCATCGAGGCTTAAGACGATCCTGTCCGAAGTGTTCTCGATCGACCCGCGCAGCGTTCACGGCTATGCTCTTGGCGAGCATGGAGAATCCCAATTTGTCGCCTGGTCTCATGTCACAATTGGAGGTAAGCCAATTCTGCATATTCTTGACCAGCATAAAGAGAGATTCAAAACACTGGATCTTGAGGATATTGCACGCAAGACCCGAGATGCAGGCTGGGAGATCTTCACCCGCAAAGGCTCCACCCAATTTGGCATTGGCAGCGCCATCGCTTTTATTACCCGTTCCATTCTAACGGATGATCATAAGATCATAGCGGTGTCCGCGATTCTGGACGGTGAGTACGGCGAGACGGACATGTGCATCGGGGTTCCGGCTATTATCGGCAGCGACGGAATTAAGGAGCTGCTTGAATTAAACCTGAGCTCGGAAGAAATGGTCAAGTTCAAGCACTCTTGCCAAGTTCTTAGAAACAACATCAACAACTTAACGATCGACGATATCGCAATGCGCTAAAATACTTGATTGGAAGCTGTGCAGAATAAATTACAGGGCTGCTTATTACGCTGGTTAGCGAATAGCAGCCCTGTTTTGATTATAACTCTACCAGTTAAATCCCCTCTATGAATTCCAGCAGCGCTTCGCTCACCGATTCCACAGTATCGTCAAATTTCCTTCCGTCTGAAATACACGACCCCAAGGAGTATAAAGAACAGTGCACTGCCCAATACGACAGGCAATATGGTTGACATTGGCACCATAAATGCACCAAAACTATATTCTTCTCTCGGCATCATGAGCAGGAAGGGCTGCGCCCACGGATAATACGGGGCAATGTCGCTGGAGTTCACGATCAGCAGGTTCGGGATCGTCAGCATAAAATTAATGCCGAGCGGCGCACCAAAGCTGCTCCACATCAAGGATACGAGCAGCTGCAGTGCTGCAAGAGGCAGTACAGCCAGCCACCCCGCACCTACACTTTGCAGGAGCATCCCCCATGGAATTTCATTGTTCAGCCCGTGATAAGCACCTGCCGCAAGCAAACTGAGCAAGAGCAGCAGCTGGATGACCAGAATTAACACCATGATGACCGTCAGCTTGGCTGCATAGAAAGTGGACCGGCTCACCGGGAGTACTAATACCTGCTTCCAGCCACCCGCCGCATGCTCAAACCTGCAGATAAAAGAAGCGAATATTCCAGTGAAGATCGGAAGAAACAGCATCGCATGAAAAGTAGACTGGGAAGCTACCAGATCCCAATAACCGGCTGGCTCCGCAATAAATCCTAACAGCAGAGCAATGGCTGGACTGACGAGCACCAGCAGCCAGACCCACGATTTCATGATTTTTAGTCTTTCCGCAGATAGGAGACGCAAGTATGCACGCATGGTCAGGCCACCTCCTTTTTACCGAATACCGACATTCCGGCCAGAAGCAGTACTACGCCAAGACCAAGACCGAATAAAGCCAGCTTCTCTCCATCCGGCAGCATAATGCTGAACATCGGCCAGGAGAGCGGCACAAATTCGGGAAGCTGGGCGCTGAACAAGCCCATGATCGCAAGTGTAATCCCGATGGTCACAGACAAGGCCTGATTCTCATACGTCATCGTCAGCATAAACAAGAGTGCAATCATCGGCGAAGATGCTGCAAGCGGAAGAAAGCATAGCTTCAGCAGATCAAGCCAGGGAATATGCATATTGAATCCAAGGGCCAGTCCAAGAAGAATAACGCCAATGTACAGCAATACACATGAGCACAGCAGCAGCAGCAAAATGACAGAAAACTTGGATAAATACACCTTCCATCTGGATACGGGAAGAGCAAGCAGCTGCTTCCAGGAGCCCTGCTGATACTCTACCCCTGCCAGCATGGAGCTCAGAATGGTAGCGCCAAGAAGAATGGCCAGGGGGACAAAAGGTTCGAAATTGTAGAGTAATCCATCCCACATTCCCTCTTCACCGTACAATCCCTGCAAATAATCCAGACGAAGTCCAAAATTGAGGGCATTCATTGCAACCAGCCCGATGGGAGCTAGAAAGACGAGAAACCATAAGCCTTTTTTTCGTATCTTGAGAAGATCACTATTCAACAGCCGCATCATCATTTAACGACCCCTCCAACTACTTCGAGGAAGAAGTCCTCCAGCGACTGTCTATGCTCCTCAACCCGGTATATGCTGTGATCCTGCTCCACCAATCGGCGGACCAGCGCGGCAATGAGATGATCGTCCATATGGTTGAACGTCAGCCTTGCTCCTTCGACCTGTCCCCATTGTCCAAGCTCTCTTGCAATGTGCAGAGCAGCTTCTGCATCAGATACGGTGAGACGGATCGTGCTTCCAGCCTCTTGGTGCAGCCGCTCAATCGTATTTTGAAATACAAGCTGTCCTTCGCGAATAATACCAACAGTGCTTGCCATCTGCTCCACTTCGCTGAGCAAGTGGCTGGAGACCAGCACGGTGATACCGTACTCCTGCGGCATTCGTTTGATAAGCTCACGAATCTCCTGAATTCCTGAAGGATCAAGCCCATTTGTCGGCTCATCCAGGATGAGCAGCTCGGGATTACCAAGCAGCGCATTTGCAATACCGAGCCTCTGCTTCATTCCGAGAGAATACCCCTTCACCGGACGATTGGCATCCTTCGTCAGATCCACAATACGCAGTACTTCGTCGATTCTCGATTTTGGGACATCCAGCAAAAGACGGCTCGTCTCCAAATTTTGAATAGCATTCAAATGGCCATAGTAGGATGGATACTCGACCAGGGAACCCACCTTCCGGAGAATTTCCATCCGGTGGTTCCGGATATCCTTGCCGAAGATACGGATATATCCCTTCGTCGGTTTAATAAGACCGAGCAGCATCCGAATCATCGTTGTTTTTCCAGCGCCGTTCGGTCCCAGGAAGCCGTAAATTTCACCTTTCTTTATTTGCAAGCTGAGCTCTTTGACCGCTGCCTTGCCGCGGTATGTCTTCCACACATCAGCTGTTTCAATCATCCATTCATTCATTTGTTTATCACCTCGGGAACTATCATAACGCTCCCGGTTTAAGGTGAAGTAGGTACGAAGTTTAAGTTTTGTTTAAATTATACTAATCACGGCTATCACTAGAGCGCGGCCCAATCATGATGCTTGTCCCCTGTTCAGAGCTTTCTGTTTCCCGTTCGAGCTCCATTCCTTCAAGCAGCAAATCCACGATTCGCAGGCCGATCCCTGCACCGGCTGACGCAGAATCTCTGCTTATGCCAGGTCCATGATCCTCGATCACAATGCATGCCTTGCCAAGATGCTGTGCTGTTGCCACTCTCACATACCTGCCTGAATTGGCATGACGCATAATATTCTGAAACAGGTTGTCCAGTACGCGGCGGAAGCCTTGAATATCGACATTCCATATCAACGGCTGCTCGCTGAGCTCAATATCAATGGTAAACCCAGCAGATTCCCATAACGGATACCAAGCCGCTGTGCTCTCTCTTACAATCCGGACCACATCCGCTTGCTGCAGCTTCATCGTATACTTTCCGCTCGACAGTAAATTATAGGACAGCAGGTTGTCGATTAATCCCCCAAGGTCGTCAATCTTCCCCTCTATTCGGTGAAGAGATTCCTGTCCATTCGCTGTGAGCGGCTCTTTATGAAGCGCATGCAGATGTCCGCGTACGACAGTCAGCGGCGTTCTCAGATCATGTGACAGGTCAGCGATCAAATTTTTACGCAGCTGCTCCTCCTCCTGCTGTCTCCCTCTGCTGTCTCTAAGCTGATGTACCATCCCATTGAATGACTTCTCCAGCTGTCCAATTTCGTCCGGCTGTCTGACCTCCACCGGCAGCGGAATACCGTCAGCGCCAGGCGTGGACACTGCGTTCTCTAGCCTTGTCAGCCGCTTGCTGATGCGCCGGAAGAATGACCAGGAGATGAGCATAAACAGCCCTAAAATGATGATCATAGCGAGTGTGTTATAGATCGCCCAGCCTCCCGTGTCAGAAGAGCGGCTCAGCACCTCCCTTGGCAGCGCGAGGGATATAAATCCTTCACCCAGATCCTCCTGCCCGCCTCCGATAAAGGCTACGACAGTATAGACCTCCGTGTTATTTTGTGCATTCTTCATATATTCCACAGCATCAGAAGGCTCCCAGCGGGATTGAATCTGCAGGGTGTCCGGCTTCTTGAAGCTGGTCATACCCGTATCATCCACCCAGAGAATCGTCGATTCCTTATAATGCTCGCCAAGCTCTGCCAGCCTCAACTTAACGCTGTCCTCCGGCAATCCGCTGAGCTTCTTCGCTTCTTCATGCCAGTCCGTTTCGATCTGAATGGAATTGCCGTAAGGCAGATTATCGTTATTTGCCGAGTTGACAAATGGATACAGAATGCCGAAGAGAAGCCCTGTCGACATAAAGGCGATCGGCAGGAACACCATCGCAACGATGACGATCAGCAGATATCGCGACATCAGTGAATTTTTAAAATGAATCCTCCCATTGCGTTGGCGAAGCCCTCGTTCGTTCTTCTCGCCTTCTCTAAGGTCTTGTCTCATCCTGTAGCTCATGCCTTCACCCGGTAGCCTACACCCCTGATCGTCTCAATAATTTTGGGTTCAGCCGGATCCTGCTCCAATTTCTCTCGCAAGTGACGAATATGGACCATAAGCGTCTTGTCACCTTCCATATATGGCTCACCCCATACGGCTTCATAGATCTGCTCTTTTGTTTTGATCTGCCCCAAATGTCTCAGTAAATAATTAAAAATATGAAACTGCTTGCCGGTAAGCACAATTTCTTCATTCACTGATGTATCGATGATTCGCTGTTCGTCCATATAAACATTCAAATGATCTAGCACGATGTGCTCAGAACGGGGCAGTGCCTGTCCATTTCGCCGAAGCAGCACCTCTACTCTGGCCGCAAGCTCATCCGGATGAAAGGGCTTGGTCAAATAATCATCGGCAAATTCGAGTCCCTGCAGCTTGTCATCAATGGACGTTCGTGCAGAGAGCATCAAGATCGGCAGCTCCGGAAGCTCTTTCTTAAGCCGCTGGCCAACAGTGAAGCCATCAAGTCCGGGCAGCATAACATCCAGAATGGCCAGATGCGTCCCATGTGCCATGGAGACAGCCTTCTCTCCGCTCTTTAACCAGAGCACATCATAACCCCGGTCCTCAAGATCCGCCCTTACCAGATTCCCGATTTCGATATCATCCTCAATATAGAGCAGTGTTGTCATTCCAGTAACACCTCGTTTATAAAATATGTACGCGCTTCATTGCAGAAACCAGGATCTGCATGGTATATTACAAAATGAAGCAAATCTGCTGCAAAGTTCTACAATTCAGTATAACTTCCTGCATTTTAACTCACAATTAAAAGGCCATGTTATCTGTGATGAATCATGTACAGGTACAACCTCGGAGAACATTATCTCTCTTTGGTTGTGCCTTTTGTTTTTTCTATGCAATATATACAAGGGAGGAACAATACTATGCTATTAGAAGCCATTTATCATCATCCGAAACAGCAGTGGTCCTGCGCTTATGACAAGGATACCATTATTATTCGAATTCGCACCAAAAGAGATGATGTTCATAAGGTCTCCATCTTAACGGGAGATAAATACGACTGGGAGCGAACTAAAAAGTACATACCTCTTAGCAAGATGACCTCCGATTCCATGTACGACTATTACAGCTGTGAAGTACAGCCGCCTTACCGTCGCCTGCGCTACGCCTTCCTGCTGGAGGATGGGGAAGAGAGCATCTGGATGGATGAGAATAACTTTCTCGAAGAAGAGCCGGACAATCCGGACCGAATGTTTGAATTCCCTTATATTAACGGAGTTGATGTATTTACCCCGCCTGCTTGGGTTAAGGACGCCATATTTTATCAGATCTTCCCGGAACGTTTTGCCAATGGTGACAAGAGCAATGATCCAGAGAGTGTACTGCCTTGGGGTGGGAAGCCTGAGCGTGATAACTTCTTTGGTGGAGATCTTCAAGGGGTCATGGATCACCTGGATTATTTGAGCGAGCTCGGGATTACAGCCATTTATTTTACTCCGATCTTTGAAGCAACTACCAACCACAAGTATGATACCGAGGATTATATGCGGATTGATCCGCACTTTGGAGATGCTGACACATTGAAGAAGCTGGTGAAGCAGTGCCATAAGCGTGGTATCAAAGTGCTCCTTGATGCCGTGTTTAACCACTCCGGCCGTACATTCAAGCCCTTCGTCGATCTGCAGAAGAATGGTGAGCAGTCCAAATATAAGGATTGGTTCTATATTCGCAGCTTCCCGATTGAAGTGGTTGACGGCATTCCGAGCTATGAAACGTTCTCCTTTGAGCCGCTCATGCCGAAGCTGAACACCGAGAATCCTGAGGTCAAGGAGTATCTTCTCAATGTGGCGGAGTACTGGATTAAGGAGATCGGAGTCGACGGCTGGCGTCTAGATGTAGCGAATGAGGTAGATCATGAATTTTGGAGAGAATTCCGTCACACGGTCAAAAAGGTAAACCCGGATGCCTATATCCTTGGAGAAGTGTGGAATGATGCTTCCCCATGGCTGCAAGGGGATCAATTTGATGCGGCAATGAACTATCCGTTCACGAATGCGGTCGTTGACTTTTTTATCAAGGACGAAATTGACGCCTATCATTTTGCCAACTCGATCGGACGGCAGCTATCCCGCTACTCGCTTCAAGCGACAGAGGTGGCCTTCAACCTGCTGGACAGTCACGATACGCCCCGTCTGCTCACTTTGAGCAAGGGAGACAAACGCAAAATGAAGCTGGCTGCCCTCTTCCAATTCACTTATATCGGCACTCCTTGTATATACTATGGAGATGAGATCGGGATGGATGGCGATCATGACCCGGGCTGCCGCAAATGTATGGAATGGGATGAGTCCAAACAGGACCGCGAGCTGTTCACTTACTATCAGCATCTGATTGAACTGCGCAAATCACATCCTGCCCTTCGTACAGGCAGTGTTCACTTCCTGGAAGCCGAGCAGGACGGTACGAAGCTGGCCTACGCACGGACAGACGAGAATGAAACCATCGTTATATTGACCAGCACTTCCGAGGATCCAGAATCCTTCGCTGTGGAGGTGGATGGAGACTCTTACCTCGATCTCCTGTCCGGCAATGAATGGCCGGTTACAGACGGTAAGCTGCAAATGGAGCTGCCTCCATTCGGTTATGCGGTTCTGAAATCTGTATAGTTACACACAGCCGGATGTTATCCTTCCTTGTGATTTTAATTTCCCTGGGAAGCATCATCTGGCTTTTTTATGCAAATTGGGCTTAGGGTTGATTTATATATCACTATATCGTAATATTACAATATATTGATTTATAAATCGTAAATGAATCATAAATTTGAGTATTCATAACGATTCGTTTATTACCCATCACCTTGAAGTTCTTAAGAGGAGGCTGTTATCCGTGAATAATAATATCAAAATATATAACGAAATGGCCGAGTGTCTGAAGGCGCTGGCCCATCCGGTTCGGCTATGTATTGTAAGAGGACTGCTTCAGAAGGGCAGCTGTAACGTCAGCTACATGCAGGAATGTCTGGAGCTTCCTCAATCGACCGTATCCCAGCATCTGCAGAAGCTGCGGAGCCTGGGCATTGTCGAGGCTGAACGGCATGGACTCGAAGTGACTTATTCCGTAAAAGATCCCCGAGTTAAAGGGATTATTGAAGTATTTTTTCAGGAGGAAGAGAAATGAGTAAAAAGGTAATTATTGTCGGCGGCGTTGCTGGCGGCGCTTCTGCTGCTGCAAGGCTGCGGCGTCTGGATGAAACAGCACATATCATCATGTTCGAACGGGACGAGTACATCTCATTTGCCAATTGCGGACTCCCCTACTACATCGGAAATACGATTCAGGACCGCTCCAAACTGATTGTTCAAACACCGGAAGCGATGACGAAGCGTTTTAATCTCGATATTCGGACTCGAAGTGAAGTCATCTCCATTGATCCCAGCGCCAAAAAGGTAACGGTTAGAAGCTTAGAGCGTGGAATCTATGAGGAGAGCTATGATGCACTTGTGCTCTCACCAGGGGCCAGACCCATTCGTCCGGAGCTGCCAGGGATAGATCTTCCCCACATCTATTCAGTACGCAACATTCCAGATACCGATCGGATTAAGCAGCAGGTCATCTCTCCGGACACCCGCTCTGCGGTGGTTATAGGTGGAGGATATATCGGTGTGGAAATGGCTGAGAACCTAAAGCTGGCTGGACTTGAAGTGACACTCGTGCAATCTGGACCACAGATCATGAATTCCTTTGACCCGGAGATGGCAGGGGTACTGGCAAAGGAAATGGAAGAGCAAGGTGTGCAGCTCATTGTTAATGATAAGGTGCGGTCATTTAAGGAGCATGGCGCTCAAGTTGAAGCAGTACTGGAGAGTGGACAGACGCTGCATAGCGATATTGTCATTCTTGCCGTAGGCGTTGCACCGGATACAGGATTCCTGGCAGGAAGCAGCATCAAGCTGGGCGAGAGAGGACATATCCAGGTAAACGAAGCACTCGAGACTAATGTAGAAGGTGTTTACGCCGTAGGAGATGCTGTCGAGATTCATGCGGGCAACGGGAAGACGGCTATCCCTCTTGCCGGACCGGCGAATAAACAAGGCAGAATTGCGGCTGACCGCATCGCAGGTCTAAGCACCACATACAGCGTATCTCAAGGAACTTCTATTATTAAGGTGTTTGATGTGACAGGGGCCCAAACCGGACTGAGCGAGAAAACATTGAAATTAATTGGGCTGGAATATCAAGCTGTTTATATTCATCCAAATGCTCATGCTGCATATTACCCTGGCGCAACTCCCCTTACGATGAAGCTGCTCTTTGATTCTCAGGGCAAGATTCTGGGGGCTTCAGCTGTCGGGCGTACGGGTGTAGATAAACGGATCGATGATATTGCAGCTGTACTGCATTTTGGAGGGACTGTCACCGATCTGACCGAGCTGGATCTCGCTTACGCTCCGCCCTTCTCATCTGCCAAGGATCCCGTCAATATGCTCGGATATGTCGCCGAGAATGTGGTAACCGGGAAGACGTCGGTGTATGTGAGTGCAGATTTGCAGAACCGAAATCCGGAGACCACACTGCTCGTCGATGTCAGATCAGAGCTCGAGCATCAGAACGGCCACATCCCTGACTCCGTTAATATTCCGGTCGATGAGTTGAGAGCTCGATTATCTGAGCTGGATCGAAACAAAGAAATCTGGGTGTATTGCCAAGTAGGACTTCGTGGATACACATCAGCCCGTATTCTCGAGCAGCACGGATATCAGGTCCGCAACCTGACAGGAGGATACAAAACGTATATGATGGACAAGTTTGAGCCGAAAAGGCCGGTAGCCAAGGGTGTTCAGGAAAAGGAAGCATTCACCGAAACCGGACAGAGGCCTGATCCTGCAGCTAATGGAGAAGAAGCAGGATCAGGACTGGCGTTGAGCTCGGCTGTGACCGGATCTCCTCCATCCGATTCGGCTGCCGAGAAGGTAAGCCTCAAGCTAGAAGGCACCCGCATCCATGCAGATATGAAGCTCGATGCATGCGGCTTGTCCTGTCCTGGACCTCTTGTCCAAGCAAAGCAAGCGATGGATGGTATCCAATCAGGACAGATCCTGCACATTACCGCTACTGACCCTGGATTTTACGAAGATGTACAATCCTTTGCCCGTATGTCGGGTCATGAAGTGCTGTCCGTAAGTAAACAGCCGGACGGAGAAATAAGCGCACATCTGAAAAAGGATGGGGTTAAGCAACAACCTGCTGCGCTTTCACAGCAAGCCGAGCCTCAGGCCGCCCCAAGACCGGAAGGAACTACGATGGTCGTATTCAGCGGCGATCTGGATAAAGCGATCGCTTCCTTCATTATTGCAAACGGTGCTGCAGCAAGCGGCAAGAAGGTTACCCTGTTCTTCACCTTCTGGGGACTGAATATTCTTCGGAAAACCGAGCCGGTGGATGTGAAGAAGAACTTCATGGGGCGCATGTTCGGCATGATGATGCCAAGAGGAAGCCGGAAGCTTGGCCTCTCTCGTATGAACATGCTGGGTGCAGGCTCCAGGATGATTCGCGGAGTGATGAAGCGAAGCAACATCTCCTCGCTGGAAGAGCTGATGGACACCGCAGTTTCTCAGGGTGTTGAGCTTGTCGCTTGCCAAATGTCGATGGATGTCATGGGCATCAAGCAAGAAGAGCTGATCGATGGGGTGAAGATCGGCGGAGTTGGATACTATCTGGGACAAGCCGATCAATCCGGGATTAATTTATTCATCTAAATTTTAAATTAACAAGAGGAGCAGCACTCATGGTTGATACCACGAGAGCTGCTCCCTTTGCTATATCCCCGATCTGGAGTTCGGAGACGTCTTTAAATCGCTGATTTCTCCAGTCTTTTTTTATTCATATACATAATGACACCGACGAGCATAATTCCGATAGCGGTGAGCACTGCAGCCGATACGTATGCACTTGTAAATGCTCCTGTCGTTTCTTTATAGTAGGAGGCGATCCGAGGGCCCACAAATGAACCGCCGGAATAACCAACAAACACGATCGCATAATTGATACCCAGATTCTTAGGTCCGAACGACTTGCTCGTCAGTGGAGGGAACACAACTAGTAAACCCCCAAAGGAAAAACCAAGCAATATGATACAGATTGCAAAGAATGTATAATCCTTAGCTACCGTCATCAATAGAAGTGCAGCAATGGTCATGAGTAGACTTACAAGCAATGCAGCGTAGTCACCAAATTTATCGTAAATAACACCAAAGCTGAGTCTACCAACAAAGTTGGCAAGCGTGCTGATGCTGACAATGATTGCGCCTGCTGCAGCTGTTAATCCAATCTGGTCCTGAGCTATAATGGAAGCCGAGCTGACCATCATGGTACCTGCTGTACTTGCGCTGACCAGCGTTAAGAAGAGCAGATAGAACAGCGGCGATTTCAGCATCTCCTTCCAGTTATAATTCATCACCGTGCCCGTTGAAGTGCTGCCGGAGGTGGATTGATCCGGATTCCAGCCCTTAGGTCTGTAATCCGCAGGCGGAGAGACTAACAACCACCCCGTAAGGAGAATCGCAATGGTATAGAATATCCCCAGGATCTGATAAGATGAAACAACCCCCATCCGTTCGATCAACGTCGCAGAAACCGGTGACAGAATAAACGGACCAATTGCCGCACTGGACAATAATAGCCCGGAAATTTTCCCACCCTTATCCGGGAACCAACGGACTGCTGTAACAAGGGCGGAGTTGTACATCAGTCCTGCTCCTCCACCGGCAATCAAGCTAAAGGTTACATAGAACATCGGAATACTTTGGACATAACCGGTAAGAAACCAACCAAGCCCGAATAGTACACCCCCTACATACATTAACACTCTCGCCCCATATTTATCGGTTATTCTTCCCGCATAAATAGCAATCAAAGCAAAAATCAAGGTGTACAAGGAATAAGCCAAGTTGTAATCTGATGTGGCCCATCCATGAGCTTTGGTCATCGGATCCGAAAACACACTGTAGATGGCTACAGAGGATACACAGAAAATAATAATCCAAGCTGCTGCAAAAACAGCCCATCGGTTAAACTGTTTGGGTTGAGATGACATGCATAACATCCCCTTTCTCTTTTTTCAACTCATTTTTTGAAAGCGTTTACTCAAAGAGGCGTCACAACTTATAGAAGCAACTATTACAATAAGAAATCCCCTGTAGGGTCATTGGTCATGACTTCTTGATTCATTAAATTGTCTCTATATACACATCATAAAATTGACGGAATTGTGACATCGCTCTTTCTTCCACTATCTTATAAGAATATAATAACAATGTATAATACATATTTATTAATAAAATCATTCCATCGAGGTTATCAATTATAGAAAGCAGGTTACAACAATATGGAACTTCAGCAGCTTCGCTACTTTCAAGTTACCGCCCGCTGTGAACACATGACGAAGGCAGCTCAGGAACTCAATGTTTCTCAGCCTGCACTAAGCAAAACCATTGCCCGCCTTGAAGAAGGACTCGGAGCACCACTCTTCCATCGGGAAGGCAGACAAATCAGACTCAATAATTTCGGGAGTTCGTTTCTTGTACGAGTCGATCGTATCTTTCAAGAGATTGAAGAAGGTCAGCGCCAAATTCGCGATATGTCCGGTCTCGATAATGGCATCATATCGGTTGGCACTTCGTTGCCGCATATTTTGCCCTTTCTGCTGACTGATTTCTTGAAGCTCCACCCCAAGGTCGAAATCAAGCAATATCAAATTCATTCAAAAGATATGAGGGGCCCGCTTGAACAAGGCAGTATGGACATATGCATTTCCTCCAGCCCTATATTTGGAGGTCATATCGAATGGATGCCACTGCTTGAAGAGGAGATTTTCCTCTCCGTTCCGAGCAACCACCCCTTTGCAGATCGCGACAGCATTTCTCTCGAGGAAGTCAAGGATGAGATTTTTATTAATCGTTTTATTGGATATGAATTTCGGGATCTATGTGATCACTTCTGCAGTCAGGCTGGATTTACAGCGAACACTTCAATTGAACTGGAGGAGGCAGGGGCGATCCTGCGATTGGTAGAGCTCGGTGCAGGTATCTCTTTTACGCCTCAATTATCTCTACTGAACAAGTGGGGTCCTAATACGGTCCAGCTTCGGATCAGTAACCCGAACTGTAAGCGTACCATCGGTATTGCCTGGAACAAGGAACATTATCTTACCAAAGCGGCCGTGGAATTTCGGCAGTTTACGGTTGATTTTTTTCGCAACATCGTCTCTACGTATTACCATCAAACCTAGAATTACTCGAAATCTTTTTTATAACTTTAAGGTTATAGAATTATGTCTAAATATGTATTAGATATTATATAAGAGAAGTCTATAATTAAACCTGTAAGAGTTAGTTACATTCATCCACTTTACAGGGGGTAATTATAATGAGATTACAAAATAAAGTCGCAATCATTACCGGATCAGCCTCCGGTATGGGTAAAGCGGAAGCGCTTGCATTTGCTAGAGAAGGCGCTAAAGTCATCGTAGCCGATATGAACCTCGAAGGTGCAGAGCAAGTCGCAGCGCAAATTAAAGAGAACGGCGGCCAAGCCGCAGCTGTCAAAGTGAACGTCACTGTGCTGGAAGATCTCTCGAATATGGTTGAATATACGAAGAATACCTTCGGTCAGATTGACATCGTTGTTAACAACGCCGGGATCTTTGACAAGTATACGAACAGTCTGGAAACGACTGAAGAACAATGGGACTTAATGTTCGATATTAATCTCAAAGCCATCTTCCGTATTTCCAATCTAGTACTGCCTCATATGATCGAGCGTAAACAAGGAACCATCGTGAATATTGCTTCTATTGCTGGACTCGTTGCCCAGATGGGAGGCGCAGCCTATACTGCATCCAAGCATGGAGTGATTGGTTATACGAAGCACCTCGCGGCAGTGTATGGCAGGTACAATATTAAGATCAATGCGATTTGCCCGGGTACAATCTCTACTCCAATGACAGAAGAGATGCTCAAGACTCGCCCTACCGACAAGATTCCATTGGATCGCTTCGGTCAAGCCCAAGAAGTTGCTGATCTAGCTGTATTCCTCGCTTCTGATGAGGCCAAATTCATGAACGGTGCTATGGTACCGATTGACGGCGGATACACTATCGTTTAACTCTTCTTGGTGAACTGAATTCTATTTGTGATAGACAAGCCGGCTCCGCTATATGGAGCCGGCTTTTTTTACATGCATGCCACAGCCCTAACTTACACATAACTAATATGAATTCAGGCAAGATCCACATATCTATAATTTATGATATAATGAAAATGCTATTCTTTTTATGCCCTATCTCGAAAGATTAACGATACAAACTAACCACAAGGAGGCTTACTACACATCAATGACTACTGAATCTACAACTCATAAGAAATTAGAGGAGATTCCCTTCTCCATTCTGGATCTGGCCACAGTAACAGAAGGCTCCAACATCGGCAATGCGCTGAAGAACTCCCTTGAGCTGGCTCAGCATGCAGACGAGCTTGGCTATAACCGCTTCTGGCTGGCCGAGCATCATAACATGCCGGGGATTGCAAGCTCAGCAACTTCTGTCGTTATCGGTCATATTGCAGGCGGGACGAAGCGTATTCGCGTCGGCTCTGGCGGTATTATGTTGCCAAACCATGCCCCTCTCGTTATTGCAGAGCAGTTTGGTACACTCGAATCTCTGTATCCTGGACGCATCGATCTGGGTCTCGGACGTGCTCCGGGTTCTGACCAGCTGACATCTCGCGCGCTTCGCCGCGGACCAGGAAGTGACGGTCAGGATTTCCCGCAGCGCCTAGAGGAGCTGCAGCATTATTTCAAACCGACGTCGACCTCATCAATGCAGGTGCATGCATATCCAGGACGTGGACTCGACATCCCGATCTGGCTGCTCGGATCAAGCGGCTTCAGCGCCGAGCTTGCAGCTCGCAAAGGTCTGCCGTTTTCTTTTGCCAGCCATTTCGCTCCAGACTATCTGCTGCCTGCACTGGATTACTACTATAACAACTTCCAGCCTTCCGAAGTGCTGGAGGAGCCTTATGCCATGGTCGCTCTAAACGCTTTTGTGGCAGAGACAGATGCAGAAGCCCATAAGCTTGCAACTTCACATCAGAAGCAATTCCTCAATATGATCCGTGGACGCTTCGGTCTGATGCAGCCTCCGGTTGACGAGCTGGACTGGAATATGCAGGAGAAAGCCATTGTGAAAGGGCAGCTCCGCTATTCTGTCATGGGAGATAAGGACAGTGTCCGTGATCAATTGAATCAAATGCTGAAGCAAACCGGCGCTAACGAGTTCATTGTAACCAGCCCGATCTATGATCATCAGGCAAGATTACATTCGATTAAGCTGCTCAGTGAAATATTTAACCAAGCTTAATAACGCGAATATAAAAAGCCAAGACGAGCAGGGACCTCATTTGAAAACCTATACAATCGTCTTGGCTTTTTTTGGTGTTGTTACATAAGGGATAACCCACTATGGAGCTCAATAAATTCCGTGGCTAAGACACGTTCCATATTTTCGGACTCTTGAATCCACTACACCATGCTCCAACATCCACTACATTTCTGCTTCATCTGCCGCTTTCTTAGGCTTGGTTTTTTCCTTCTTCGTATCTGCCAGCTGTTTCGTCAGCTTCTTACCCGTTGGCGTCTGCGCGAGTCCGCCCTGGGCCGTCTCCCGATGACGGCTCGGCATTGCGCTTCCCACCTCAAGCATGACGTCGATGACTTCGTCAGAAGGAATCGCGCTCCGTACCCCTGCCAGCGCCATATCTGCAGCTGCAAGCGCCGTAACTGCCCCTAATCCGTTCCTTACAATACACGGAATCTCAACCAGCCCTGCCACCGGATCGCAGATCAATCCGAGTGTATTTTTCAGAGCTAAGCCGACCGCATGTACAACCTGTTCCGGTGTTCCGCCGCGAAGCTCAACCATCGCCCCGGCTGCCATCCCGATCGCTGATCCGACTTCTGCCTGACATCCGCCCTCGGCACCCGAGATGAAGGAATTGTTGGCAATGACATAACCTATGGCCCCAGCAGAGAATAAGCCATTCACCATATGCTCATCTTCCCAGCCAAAACGCTCCTGCGCACTTACGAAAACACCGGGAATGATGCCTGCCGAACCCGCCGTAGGCGTTGCCACAATTCTTCCCATGGAAGCATTCACTTCCGACACACCAAGCGCATAGGCCATAGCAAGTGTAGAGGCGTCACCCGAGCAGCTCTGATTGTTCTGCAAATAATGGCGGACCCGCTGGCCGTCTCCACCCGTCAGTCCACTGCGCGAGGTTGTATCCTCGTTCATCCCTTTATGCACAGCCTGCTTCATGACCTGATAGTAATCCGACATCTGCCTCACAACCTCAGCCTCTGGTGTTCCGGTCTCCTTCACCTGTTCTTCAACCATCAGCTCAGCCAGCGTCTTGCCTTCTGCCGTACAAATTGCATTCAAATCCTTCAAGTGCTTAAACCGCATCGGTATCGTCCCCCTTCTTCAAATCAATGACCTTAATATCATAAATATGAGGCAGAGACTTCAGTCTGTTAAGCACATCCGAAGCCGGTATCGTATCTGTCTCCATTGCTGTCAGCGCTTCTCCATCCCGGCCCTTACGATCGACCTGCATGAAGCCAATATTAACACCGGACTCACTTATCGCAGATGTTACTGAAGCGATGACCCCGGCTTTATCCGAGTGCCTCAGCACCACCGCAGGAAAATCACCTGTCAGCTGTACCCGAAAATCATCCAATAAAGAGACGGTAACGTTCCCTCCACCAATCGAAGCTCCCACCATCGTACAAGCCCGATCTCCTGCAGACAGCTCAAACTTGACGGTATTCGGATGTGCCGCCGGAAGACCGCTCGTGACAAACTCATATTCCATTCCCAGCTGCTCAGCCCACTCTTCTGCATTCGGTATCCGCTCATCATCGGTAGCCATATTCATCAGTCCACTGATCAGCGCCAGATCTGTTCCATGTCCTGTATAAGTGTCGGCAAAAGAGCCGTATAATATCATCTTCGCTTTCTCCGGTCTCGTTCCAAGCCACTGCCGGGCAATACGCCCAAGTCTAACAGCCCCTGCAGTATGGGAGCTGGACGGTCCCGTCATTGCCGGCCCGATAATTGAGAATACATCCTTGAACCTTGTCATCATAACTCCCCATTTCTCATTGTTTTAGGTTCTAGCTTATTGTGTGCAGAATTATCCGTTCTTCCACGCAAAAAAGGACAGAGTAAGGGTGTACATCCCCTCTCTCTGTCCTGGTACCTGAAAGTTTCGTCAGAAGTGGCCGGCGTACAGCAATCGCCCTCACTCTCACTTACCCCTTTGGCGGCGCATCGGCTCTCTCCAGAGTTGCGTCGAATCAAGGTTCTTCTACCTGAGAGATTCTGCTGTATAAGCCGGGTGCTTATCAGCTTGCTCCTTCGGTGTCCCGTGGTTTCCCCACGCGATCTCTCCCATTGATCTTCATCCGCAGTCCTATTCTTTTGTATTTATTCAAAGCTTCAAATTCACTATAAACAGATTAATCGATAAGCCGACCTCATGTCAACAAAAGTAACGATGACACCTTGTATAAAACTGGTTTGTGTTATATTTTCTAACGCATTGATATTTAAATTCTGATGGATTCACTATTGCTTCTATAATATATTATGCATAATCTTTTATATTTGCTTATACTTCTACCCCTGTTAATGCCATTGCATACGTTGATGTTAGTCTGTCCTACAATCTAATCTGTGACTTGTCTTCATCGAAATAGCCGCCTCTCGAACGCTGAAGACTAATTAACCAGAGCAACAACGATAGAAGGACTAGCACGATCGATACTGTAAAATAGACGTAACGCAGCGACACGAGCTCGGCAATAACACCAAACGTTATAATAGCAGCTATCTGAAGCAGACTAACCATCAGGCCGAATATGCTTGTTACCCTGCCCATCATGGCTGCAGGAACATTATTTTGATAAAAGGTCGCCAGACCCGTATTGGAGAAAGACGAGAAAAAGCCCAGTAGGATGAAACCAGCTGCAGCCCATACGAATGAATTCGAGATGGAGAAGATCAGATACCCTGCAGATACAAGCAGCATTCCCCCTCCCAGCATATGTTTGACTGGAATCCATTTTGCTAATATCGAATTCAGAAATGCTCCGGCGACACTTCCTGCTCCTGTCAGACTGACAATCAATCCGTATTCCAGCTCAGACATCTTAAGGGTACTGCGAATAAATACAACCTCCTGTGAGTCCAGCGCCATACCTAGCAGTAAAATAAAATGAAACAGACTGTAGACAAATATGACATATGCGTTAGATCTACTGAACTTCATTACACCGCTCCAATCAGCTGCTATCATGCGATAAGTTATCCTCTGTCCTGCCGCTTCTCCCTCTTGCACCTCTATAGGTAGCTTGGGGAGCAGCGATAACAAGAAGGCTGATATCAAGAAGGATGCTGCGTTAATATAGATCGCAATATCAGGCTTCATATATATGAGCAGCACCCCGGCAATGGCCGGACCCACCAGAAAAGCCCCCGAGGTCGTTAAACCCTGAAAAGCATTAAACTGCTTGCGTTCTGCTGCTGGTACAAGTCTAACGATATAGGTCATCGAAGCCGGTTGAAAAATAGAAGAGGCCATACTGTTAATCATCAGGCAGGCATAAATCATCCACAGCTCGGGCAGCAGCGGGAGAGCAGCTACAAATACAGTCCGGATCAAATCAGTAATGATCATAATCTGCCGCTGATTGTATCGATCCACCAAGCTTCCAGCCCAGAATTTCGTCAGTAGTGAGGCTGCTGGTGCAATGATCCATAATCCTGCAACGGCTGCAGGAGAACCCGTCATATTCAGAATCAACACGTTAATCGCAATGAGATAGACAAAATCTCCAATCCTGGAGATCCCGATACTTCCAAGCAGCAAGCCTTTTCGACGCCAATTGGCGAATGATTGCTCCATAAATAGTCCCTTTCAGGTTAGCATTGGATTGAAGAAGCTTATTTATACTTTTTCTATATTTATCCATTCAAACCCTCTCTCTAATAACCTGACTCAACGGACTACTATGCAAAAAGAGCACAGCCTCGGCTCGTTAAGCCGTAAGTATGCTGTGCTCTTCTGACTATTATGAATGCTCGATGATTTTGGATCAGCCGAAACGTCCCATAATATATTCTTGAGTCGATTGGTTCTCCGGATTGGAGAAGATTTTCTCGGTTACATCGCGCTCCATGAGATTGCCCAGGAAGAGGTACGCTGTAAAATCGGAAATCCGTGCTGCCTGCTGCATGTTATGAGTAACAATAACGATACGCAGATCTTTTTTGAGCTCTGTAATCAGCTCTTCAATCTTTCCTGTGGATACCGGGTCTAGTGCAGATGCCGGCTCATCCAGCAGCAATATTTGCGGCTCGACCGACAGTGCGCGAGCGATGCATAGACGCTGCTGTTGTCCACCCGACAGAGCCAAGGCAGAATCGTTAAGCCGATCCTTGACCTCGTCCCACAGAGCGGCGCGACGCAGGCTTTTTTCCACAATTTCGTCCAGATCCTTCTTCTTCTTCATACCACGGTATTTCGGACCAAATGCAATATTGTTATAGATCGATTTGTGGAACGGGTTTGGCTTCTGCCACACCATTCCGATGTTCTGTCGAAGCTTGATAACATCTGTGCCTGGCGCATTCAAGTCTTTGCCGTCCATCCAGATATGACCTGTTACGCGAGCCCCGGCGATCTCATCATTCATTCGGTTCAAAGATCTCAGGAACGTGGATTTACCACATCCAGAAGGACCGATCAAGGCAGTTACCGTATTCTTCGGGAACTCCATACTGATTCCCTTCACTGCTTCTTTCTCCCCGTAAAAAACACTCAGATCCTCTGTGCTAAAAGGTTGTTGTGGCATTATTCAAAGTACCTCCCTATATACAAAAAGCCGATTCTACTAGTTCATACGCTTAGCTGCTGTCATTTTACGATATACAACGCGTCCAAGCCAGCGCGCAAGCAGGTTAAAGATGAGAACGAGGATAACGAGCACAGCTGAAGCTCCTGCCGCAATCTCAACCGCATCAGGCGCAAGCTGCTCACTATTTACTTTCCAGATATGCACGGCAAGTGTTTCTGCCGGACGCATCGGATTCAGCGGTGATCTTTCGCTGAACGGATTCCAGTCCGTAAAGTCAAGCGGCGGACTACTCATACCGGCTGTATACATCAGGGCTGCCGCTTCACCGAAGATCCGTCCTGCAGCAAGAATCGTACCTGTAATCATGCTAGGCAGCGCAACAGGAAGCAGAATGGAAGTAATGATCTTCCACTTGGACAAGCCGAGTGCAAGGCCCGCCTCCTTCTGTGCCGTCGGAACAGAACGGAAGGCCTGCTCTGTTGTACGCACCATCAGCGGCAGATTAAATACCGCGAGCGCGAGCGCACCGGACAAGAGCGAGAAGCCAAACCCGAAGGTGTTAACAAGTAATAACAAACCGAACAAACCGATAACGATGGAAGGGAAAGAAGACAGTACTTCAACAACCAATCGAATAAAGTTTGTAATTTTGCCGGGTTTCGCATATTCCGCCATATAAATACCGGCTCCCCAGCCGAGCGGAATGGTGATGATCAGGGTCAAGACAAGCAGGAACACGGAGTTAAAGAGCTGCGGCCCAATACCGCCTCCTCCGCGAAGGTTTTGCGGCCGGCTGGTAAGGAAGTCCCAGCTGATATGGCTGACGCCGCGGAATATAATATAACCGATCAAACCCACCAAGATCGCAATAATAAATACAGCGAAAGCGATGATGATGCCAGTAGCTAATTTATCGGCTGTTTTTGGTTTCATCATACCCGGTTTCTCCTTTCAAGCAAACGCACCAGCAGGACGAACAAGAAGGTCATAATCAGCAGGACAAGCGCCATACTCCACAACGCATTGTTGTGCACTGAACCCATTGCCGTGTTACCCATGCTAAGCGTAATTACACTCGTTAATGTTGATGCTGACTCCAGTAATGAAGTTGGAACAAATGGAGCGTTACCGATGACCATCTGTACCGCCAGCGCTTCACCAAACGCACGTGCCATACCCAGCACGACACCCGTCAGGAGCGCAGGAAGCATCGTCGGAATAACAACACGGGCAATGGTTTGCCAGCGAGTAGCTCCGAGTGCATAAGAGGATTCACGGAGCCCTCCAGGAAGAGACGTAATCGCATCTGCCATAATACTTGTAATGGTAGGAAGAATCATGACGGATAAGACTAGGCATCCTGCAAGAATACCAACCCCTGTACCTCCGAAGATCGAACGCAGTAACGGAACGATAACACTCAGACCAACAAAACCATAAACAACTGAAGGAATACCGGACAGAAGCTCAATGGCCGGCTGTAGAATTCGCTTACCCTTACCAGGTACAATCTCGGTCATAAACAGTGCGGCGCAGAGCGCCAAGGGACTTGCAATTAGTGCTGCCAGAATTGTAACAGCGAAGGAGCCGACAATGAATGGCAGAGCCCCGTAAGAAGCCGGATCAGATGTCGGACTCCATGTTGCTGATGTGAAAAACTCTTTGACGCTTACGCCGTCAACAAAGAAGGTAGCAAGCCCTTTGGAGGCTACAAAATAAACAATTGATACTATGACGACGATAAGGAAAACTACACAGATGGAAGTATATATTTTACCGATCCAATCCTCGTAGAAATGCTTCTCCCGCTTGGGACGAGACTGTTCGCCGGATTCAAGCGCCGGCTCCCTCTTCGTTAGGCTCATCTAAACCATCCTTTTGAATCATTTTAGTATAATTTGTATATCATCTCGTTAACCGAACGAAAGAGGTCGGGCAAATTTGCCCGCCTCTTCTCATTAGGTCATGTATGAAATCATTACTTAGAATCTAGATTTCATACCGCTTAATTCGTATTCAGCATTATTTTTCAGTGATGTTACCTTCTACGTCACGCTCAACTTGCATACCGCTAACCGGGATGTAACCAAGCTCTACAACATAAGTGTTCTGGATATCGTCAGAAACCATGTAGTCAAGAAATGCTTTTGTTACTTCATTCGGCTCGCCGTTTGTGTACATATGCTGGTAAGCCCACACTGGATATTCACCAGATTCAATGTTTTCTACAGTTGCTTCAATACCTTCATATTTCACTGCAGTCAGCGTATCATCCAAGTAGGACAATGCCAGGTAGCCGATTGCACCAGGAGTTTCAGTTACGAGCTTCTTAACGTTACCAGAGGATTCTTCTTGAATAGAACCTTCAAGGTCAGGAGCTGCTCCGCCAAGTGCATATTTCTCGAAAGTAGCACGAGTACCAGAGCTTGCTGGACGGTTGATGATTACGATCTCTTGATCGGCTCCACCAACTTCACTCCAGTTCTTTACTTTACCGTTGAAGATATCGGACAGCTGTTGTTTAGTCAGATCCGTCACGCCTACTTCTTTATTAACTACTGCTGCCATACCAACAACAGCTACTTGGTGGTCAACGAGTTGTTCTGCTTGATCCGCTTCAAGCTTCTCTTCAGCGAATACGTCAGAGTTACCGATATCTGCTTGCTTATCAGCGACTTGTGTAAGACCTGTACCGCTACCGCCGCCTTGAACTTGAACTGTAATGTTCTCATTGCCTTCTATCATCATGAAGTCTTGTGCAGCTTGGTCAACAAGCGGCTGAAGCGCTGTAGATCCTACTGCAAGTACGGAACCGCTAAGCTGTGTTGCTTCTCCGCCGCTGCCATTCGAACTTCCTGCTGGGTCTGTATTTCCAGATCCGCTCGTATCCGTACCTGATCCGCAGGCTGCGAGTACGACGGTCATCGCTAGTGTAGTCATCATCAAAGGTAATTTCTTAACTCTTTTGAACATGTTAGGTTGTCCTCCCCCAATTTGTGTGTGGTCTTATTTGTGTTCACCACTTACATTACTCATTCTAGTGGTAGTGCATCATCTTAAAATTTATCCTTTGTTAAATGTGTATTAAATATGTATACATGAAATCTATTAAAACATATAATAAATCTATAATAGATATAAAGAAGCACGCCTTTTTACCTGCAATCCCTCTTATAATGAGCTAATTTATGAGCTTATATCCCAAATATAGCGTCTATTTTTACAATATCACTATATGTTGATGTTAAATGTTCGTTTACAAATGTCAGTGCTTCAACCCAGGAGGAACAACGCAATGAATTTAATTAAATTTCAAATTCTTGTTTTGATAGATAAGTGGAATAAGGTTACGGATGTCGCCAAGGAGCTTGAGATGAAGCAGCCAACAGTTTCTTTTCATATGAAGAGCCTTGAGAAGGATATGGGGACCGCTCTATTCATCTCAACACGGGGAAGAATTCTGCTTACAGAGGCGGGAAAAGCCATCCTGCCTTATGCCAAGCAAATGATCAATCTGGATCAGACGGCACGGCGGACCGCACAGTTGTTCAGTGAACTGAATCAAGGAAGCCTTCAGATCAAATCGGATCCCATTGTCTCTACCTATTATCTATCCAGTCTTATCGCTCAATTCGCAGATCAATATCCTGGCATCCGGATTTCAAATCGTTTGTTTGATGAGGTATCAGATCCAGGCAGTGAGGAGAACTTTATTGCGGCCAGGCTGGACAAGCTGGGCAGCCCATTAGAGGAGTCTTCTGACAAGGTGCTGATTCGGACAGATGAACTGATTCTTCTCGTCCCCGAGAACCATCCCTTTGCGCACGAGTCAAATTTGCATCCTGGAGAACTAAGCAAATATATGTTTGTTAATTATGAGAGCTGCGGATGGATATCTGAGCGAATGGGGCGCTTTACACAGATAACAGGCGCCCATTTGTGGGAGAGAGTGTTTGCAGCGACACCCGAAGCAGCTGTAAACATGGTTGCGGCAGGCAAAGCAATTACTTTTTTTCCTGAAAGCGCAGTAACATCGGCTAATCGAGGAGTCATAAAGCTACCAATCCCCGGCCTATCGAAGGAAGATGTCTTAATACACATCACATTATCTAAAATGAACGAGCTGACACCGGCAGGTCAACAATTTTGGTCCTTCCTCAGCCATGAATACAGGAACCCAGAAGCTCCCTAACCCATATATATAAGAGCATGGGCGTATGCACCAAGTTACTGTATGGGAGCTGATTCAATTGTCATTCATACCGATACTTCCCCCAGCAGGGGCAGGAGGCGGAGCTATACCGCTTCAAAGTTTGCTCGGGTCGATTAATGTAGGAAGCTTAGCTGCTACACCGAATGCTACTCAAGCCATTCCTTCCAATATACTTACCTCATTACCAAGTCCTCCACTTCAAGCCATTCAGCAGTATCAGCTGTTAACTTCAAATCCGGCACAGGCACAAAGCTTAGTCGCACAATCCAGTCAGCAGACAGGACCAGGCGGCTCAGCCTGGCAGATCCCTTCAGGTGGAATAGGTTCTTCTTCCATTGGAGGCATTGGCGTACCAAGCGGAAGCGGTTCTCCTGGAGGAATTCTAGGCAATCTTCTTCCCGGCTTAGGCGGGCCAAGACCAGAGGATGCACCTGTTTACTCAGAGGATACGGAGTCAGAGTATACCGAGTATCGCAGTGCCCGATTCCCTTGGATGCTGCCTTATTGTACGTATCGCTGGGCCGTCTTGATCACGGGGCCGAATCCTTTTAATTTAACGGTTCGTCTTGGTATTGTTCTCTTCACCAATCCCGGTGTAACCGTACTGCTGCAGACGCAGCCCTTCCCGATAATTCAGACTATTCCAACTTGGCAAATACTATATGTGCAGTGTTATTAATCAGATAGCTGCCTGTTCCTCTGCTTCTGCCTGTCATTCGTCTTAAAAACGAGAAAGACCCTCTCCTACATGGCCCTGGTCAAGGAAATTGACTCAGCGTTTGAGAGAGGGTCTTTCTTCATTATAATATGGCTGAATTATTTTATAATCACGGAAGTATAGGGCGGCAGCGTCAATGTCTGATCTGCCCATTGTACTTCTGCGTTTGTGGCATGTAGAAGCTCGCTATACTTCACTTCTGAATCGTCCAGAGCAACTTCCTTCTCCTCATTAGAGAGGTTATGAAGGACGAGCACCCGCTCACCCTCTGCTGCCCTGACATACCCTAGCAATTGATCGTCATCCAGATCATAATCGGCAATAGTCCCATCTGTAAGGGCTCTGCTTCCATTTCTCCAATCGATCAGTTCACGATAATGAGACAGAAGGGATGAGCTGTCCTGCAGCTGATCCTCCACGCTCACCGCATCCTCTCCGAGATTATGCTTCGGTGTCTGCCACGTTGTCTGTCCAGCTCCAGCCTCCGCTTGATACCATAACATAGGCTCGCGAATCTGCTCATCCGGCTTAGCACCTTCCATTCCGATTTCTTCACCATAATAGATGAAGGGATTACCGGGAAGGGTTAATAGAATGGATGCCGCCATATGTGCATGATCTGCCGATCCGCCCAGCTGACTCATCACGCGATTCTGATCGTGATTGGCCAGAAAGACGGCATCAACAAAGGCTCCTTCGGACTTCTCATTGAACAGCTCATAATTCCGGGTTAGCTGCACGATGAACCCTCCATTCGTCTCATTGGTCACCGTACGAATGATTTGATCTGCCAGTCCGAAGTTAAAGCCCGAGTCAAACGCGTTGTCCAAATAAGGTGCTACAGAGACAGGGGAGTTCTCCCACACCTCTCCGACAATATAAGCATCTTCCTTAACCTGATTCATGGCCGTTCTAAACTCCTGCCACCAAGCTACATTCTTCTCCGTTGTTTCTGCGCTGCGGTCGCTCTGCACATCCTCGTAAATATGCTTTGCTGCATCAAGCCGGAATCCGTCAAAGCCAAACTCCAGCCAGTGCTGACCGATCGCCAGCATCTCAGATTGAACTTCTTCATTATCAAAGTTGAGGTCAGGCATTCCACTCCAGAAGGTACCCAAATAATGCTTGCCGCCCAGCTCGTGCCAAGCCGGTCCACTGCCTGCGGCACTCATGCCTGTTGTATTCTCGCCTGTGTCCTCTGCCCAGCTGTACCAATCACGATATGCACTATCCAAGGATGCACTCGATTCCTTAAACCATGGATGCTCTGTGCTCGTATGATTGACGACCAGATCCATAATGACCTTGATGCCCCGTTCATGCGCTTCATCCAGCAGGTGCTTCAAGTCATCCTTCGTTCCGTAATCGGGATGGACATCATAATAATCTGTCACATCATATCCGTGATAGCTTGGAGAGGGATTGATTGGCATCAGCCAGATGCCTCCCACCCCAAGATCATCTCCACCAGGCTGACCATCATTTAAGTAGTCCAGCTTCTCCGTAATTCCGTTCAGATCCCCGATCCCATCCCCATCGGAATCATAGAAGGAACGAACAAAGATCTCATAATAAACGGTTGACGGCTGTTCATCGATTACGAGCTCAGCGTTACCTTGGCCCCCTGCTTCTGATTCCTCGGCGGAATGATTCCCATCAGAGCTCTTCTGCCCAGCCTCGGTATTTATTGCAGCAGAGTCTTCTCCTTGCTGCGATGGCTGTTCTGCTCCTTCACTACTGCACGCAGCCAGCATGCAAGCCATTAAGAGAACAATGGCGGGATAACCAAATCGTTTGTTTAGCCCAAGCAGATGGCGCGGCGCCATAGAACCTCACCCTTTCGTTGCTCCCGCAGTCAAGCCATCCACCAGGAAGCGCTGCAGGAACATGTATAGGAGTGTAATCGGCAGGGCTACGAGAACAGATCCCGCCGCAAACAGCGTAAATTCGGTACTCGTGTAGCTGTTCACCAGCTCATACAAGCCAACGGCCAATGTCCAGTTTTCACGTGAGCGCAGGATCAGTCTGGCAAATATAAAGTCAACCCATGCGCCGCTGAATGTCATCAAAGAAATGTACGTAATAATCGGTTTGGATAACGGCAGTATAATAGAAACAAAAATTCTCATATGACTCGCCCCATCGAGCAATGCCGATTCTTCAAGCGCACGTGGAATGGTATCGAAGAAGCCCTTCGCTACAAACATACCGAGTGCTGCACCCGACGTGTACACCAGAATAAGAGCCCAAGCTGAATCCAGCAGATTCATTTGCAGGAGCATTACGTATACAGCAATCATACTCATGAAGCCTGGGAACATCCCAAGAATCAAAATAACAGACATAGCCGTCTGACGTCCCTTAAACCGGAACCGAGACATCGCATAGGCAGTAAGCACTTGAATTATCGTTCCGAGCACCATACTGGTGACCGCAATCTTCAGCGTATTCCAGTACCACTGGAGAAAAGGAATATCCTTGTCAGCCTGCGGCATAAACAGATCTTTATAGTGCTGAAGTGTAAATTGTTCAGGTATGATCGTCTCACTGTACAGAGAATCCCCCACTTTAAGGGATGACATGATAATCCATAGAGCAGGATATATACATACGATGGCGATCAGAATCAGCAAAATATAACTGAAGGTGAGCTTAATCCGTTTTTTTCTCTTCATTGAATCATATCCTCCTCTTTAAACGAACGACTTCTGCGATAGTTATAGATCGAGAACGAGGCGATGATTAAGAATATGAGAATACCGATCGCAGATGCAAAGTTGTACCTTTGATTATCCAGCGTCAGCTTGTAAAGCCACGTTACGAGAAGGTCTGTACTACCCGCAAATGCATAGTCACCGTTCGCCGGAGCACCTCCGGTCAACAGGAAGATGACGTTAAAGTTATTGATGTTGCCCGCAAACTGCATGATCAGAATCGGCGCAGTCTGGAATAGTACAAAGGGCATTGTAATGTTGCGGAATTTCTGGAATGCGGATGCTCCGTCTACCTCGGCCGCTTCATACAAATCCTTCGGAATCGCTGTAAGCACACCAAGCACAAGAATCATGGATACCGGAATACCAATCCACATATTGACGAGTATAACCGTCACTTTGGCCATGAATGGATCATTCAGCCACGGCAGCCCGCCAAGTCCCAGCATGCCTAGATATTGATTGATCGGTCCAAATTGTGAATTGAACAGGTTCTTCATAATCAGCAGCGAGATAAACTGTGGAATTGCATAAGGGATAATAAAAATCGTACGCCACATTGTTTTGAAGCGAATCCCATGCTGCTGAATGAGCAAAGCGACCAGGATACCTCCAAAATACGTCGTTACCGTAGCCACGATCGCCCAGATAATGGTCCAGATCAATACGCCAAAGAAGGTATTACTCCAAGCCGTCAGCGTAAAGAGATTCTTAAAAGTATCGAAGCCGACCCAATCCACAAGATTCTTCGGCGGGATATGGTCGGGGGCGGAATAATTCGTGAAGGCCATCAGGACCATAAACAAGATTGGTAATATAGTAAAAAAGAGCACACCGATGGTCGGGAGCGATAGCAGCAGATATGGGAAACCTTTGTCCAGCAGCTGCTTTACCGTTTCGCGGAAGGATGGTGCCTGCTTCCCTTGATCACGGAGCTGTCCGATACGATGAGCATCCTTGATATTTCCAATGTAAAAAGCAATAAGAAGCACGAAGTATATCAATGCTACGAGCCCATATATCATCATGAATATGGAATGATCACCCGGCACATTTTGATATAGACGTCCTACCTTCTCCATTCTGGCAGGTGAATCTCCCAGTGTTACGAGCCCCCATAGATTGGCCCCCAGCTGTGTAATGATCAAATATAAACTAATGACTTCGACTAGAAAAAAGATTGCGCCTTTTACCCATTGTCTGTGATACCATTGCCCAAGCCCCATGAATACAGCTGATAAAATAGCGCCTGTGCGGGCATGGCTCCCCGAAGCCGACTGCGGCTTCCCGGTTGACATCATTGCCGGTGATTGTCCTCTACTCATGTATGGTCCCAGCCCTTCCTTCCGATAGATGGTATGGAGCCACCGCGAGAAACTCATGTTACTGAAGTCTCACGCGATGGCCTCTTGTCTTTTTCTACATATTAATCTACGTATTAAGAACCTGTTTGAATGTTGCTCTTCATTTGCTCTACCATGCTGTCCATCGCTGCTTTAGGATCTTTGTTGTTATTCCACAGCTCGGACAGAGCTGCTTCCATTGGAGACCAGAATTGGGCCATAGCCGGAATGGAAGGCATCGGAATGGAATTCTCGAATTGTGCAAGGAAAGCAGAAGCAATCTCATCGTTCTTCACCGCTTCACTTGCTGCAGCTTCTGTATTTGCAGGAAGCGCACCTGTCATTTCAAAGTTCTTCGTTTGGTTCTCTGCATTTGTAATAAAGTCAGCGAACAGCTTAGCTGCATTCGGGTACTTCGTATTTGCATTTACAAAATAGCTCTTCACGCCAGAGAACGGCTTCATTGGCTCACCATTAGGAAGGTTAGGATATACGCCAACTCCGAGATTAGCTACGCCTTCCTTCAGAGAACCCACATCCCAAGGACCCGATACGTTCATCGCCAGCTTGCCTTCAGTGAACAAGGATTTACGAATGTCACCATTAATGTTGGAGGAATTGAGCGGCAGAATCTCTTTCAGACTTTGCAGGAAAGTCGCTGCTTCAATTCCTTGCTCATTGTTCAAGCCGATATCTGTAGGATCTGTGCCATCACTTCCAAATACATAAGAACCATATCCACCAAAGAACGGGAACGCGTTATAACCATTACCTACATCCCACATAATTGCGAACTTATTGCTCTTCGTATCATTGAAGGTGCTTGCAAACTCCTTCACACCATCCCAGTCAGCAGGAACTGCATCAATCAAATCTTTGTTGTAGAACACAGCCGTTGTTTCAACCGATTTTGGATAACCGTATAGAATTCCATCATATGTCAGAGCATTAACAGCCACTTCACTGTTTCTTGCTTTGGTATCTTCTTCAAACCAGTCATTTGGCATAATAACCCCTGCAGTAACGCCTTGACCGATCTGGTCATGCACGCCTGCGAATACGTCAGCGCCTACACCGGCAGGTCCGTCCGTTACCATCTGGCTCATTGCCTTGTCAGCTCCAAGCTCAGTGAAGGTGACTTTGACCCCATGTTTCTCTTCAAATGCTTTGGCCACTTCTTCAATAAATCCTTTCTGATCGCCGCCATCCCATACGGTAAGCTCAGCGCCTTCTTCAGGAAGAAGCTCCTCTAATTCAGCAGGTGGTGTCTCTGCCCCTGGTGCTGGTTCAGTTTCGGCAGGTGCATTGTTACCGGTGCCGCATGCAGCCAAAAAGACCGTCATGGCAAGCGAGAGTGTCATAAAACTAAATTTTTTACCTTTTTTCATGTGTAAATCATCCCTTCCCCTTTTTGTTCTGCATGCGCTTAACCCGATCAAGCACCTGTTCAGAAATATTTGGATCTCATACAAATGTTTGCGTTTTAGATGATCCAGAATATTGTGCAAACGTTTGTCCAAATAGTTAGATTTATTCCTCTTTCTATAGGCACTTGACTCAAATTACAGAGGGTATCGATAAAATCCAGGTTAAGTAAGCGCTTTATCAGCAAGCTAATCATAACCGAGAATTCAAATTTGTTAAAACGTTTGCATAGATCATTTTCAGCCATATTTGATCATTTCAATCATATTATTACCTTGTTATCTTCATTATCCGTTTCTATACTGCTATTTACTTCATTTTTTAACTATACCGCTTGTGAATCCTAGGTATTTTATACCAATAATATTTATAGTTCTATAATCCGGGGTAAATTTATCATGTGGGTTTATAGGCTTTTTACTGGCGATTTATCAAATTAACTCATTTTTGATGACGATCTCCATAACGGACAAAAAATCTCATTTACAAATATGCAATTCATGGATTAACATAATCGGTAAAACGCAAACGGTTCCACGGAGGAGGTGAAACAAATGGCGGTAACGATCAAAGACGTGGCAAAAATGGCAGGGGTATCACCATCCACGGTATCCCGTGTCTTGTCCGGGCATCCAAGAATCAGTCAGAAGACAGCCAGTAAGGTTCGAACGATCATGACGGAGCTGGGTTATCATCCGAACATGATGGCAAAGAGCCTCGTATCCAAAACGACTAAAAGTATTGGTGTCATTTTGCCCAAACCGGCAGAAGAGCTGTTCCTTAACACCTTCTTTATGGAGCTTATTCGTGGAATTGTATCTCAGGCCAACAAATCAGGCTACGATATTGTGATCAGCTCGGGGGCTAATGAGCAGGAGGAAGTCGAAGCCGTTGGAAGACTGGTTCATGGCGGACGAATTGACGGTGCGGTACTGCTTCACTCCAGGCAAAATGATCCTGTTGTAGAATATTTGCATAATCTGGACTTCCCATTTGTACTTGTGGGACGTAATGAACAGTATCAGGATGTATTATCAGTCGATACGGACAATGTACAGGCCGCCTATGATGCAACCCGTCATCTCATATCCTTCGGCCATGAACGAATAGGCTTTGTCAGCGGTCCAAAGAACCTCATTGTATCCAAAGACCGGATGAAGGGCTATAAGAAAGCCATGCATGAAGCGGGACTTTCTACCAAATCAGAATGGATTGTCGAAGATGATTTCCTGCAGGAAAGCGGGTACCGTGCCATGTCATTTTTCATGACGCTTCCCGAACGCCCAACTGCACTTGTCGTCATTGATGATGTGGTGAGCTTCGGTGTTCTTCGCGGGTTAAATGAATTGGGCTATAAGGTTCCTGAAGACTTATGTATTGTCAGCTTTAACAATAACGCAGTCTCGGAGCTGTACAGTCCTCCACTAAGCAGTGTAGACATTGGGATATACCATCTTGGATATGTGGCCTCACAGGCACTCATCCAAGCGATCCAAGGAGATGACAAGTCACTGTTCTGCAAGCGCCACATCATTCCGCATCGATTAATGGTTAGACAGTCTTCCATGTATAATGTGATGAGAACCACATAGTCATTTGCGAAACGTAAACACCTGCACACATCGTGCAGACATCAGTTCAAACGTTTGCATTACAGTTAACAACTCATTATCGATATTAAAAATCAGCTTGTGAGCTGGTGATTTTATTTGCACTATTTCACTTATAATAGCGCAAAAAATAGTGTACCCGCAGTCCTCCCGGGCAGCGGGTAATTCGTGCACAGTATAAACACTATAAACCACCATAATGACTACACTTCCTCCTCTACTCCTTCTCTTCCGATCCCTTCTTCTCATTACTCTCCTCTTCATCATACAAGGTGCTGTTCTTGATCAGCTCAATCAATTCTAGCTTCATACTTTGCAGCGCATCCTCCTTGGGCATCGGAATATACCGGCTTAGAATCCGCATATCTTCTTCGAACATCTCGATAATGCGGGTCATACTGTCTTCATCTCCGTGCTTCACACCTGCCACCAGTTTTAAGAACTCATTCTCTGGGATATGCTCTGGATCGATTTTCTTTTCCATTTGTTCACCGCCTGCTGGCTTATATTCATTCGTCTGGATATTTCTGCTTCACTATGTCCTTCTATATAGAACAGCCGAACCACTCGCTTGCCTGTCTCGGAGGGAATCAGCCCCAGCAGATATTCAACGTACAGCTTCGAGTCGACTTCCTGCTCAGTTGAGTTTGCAGACAAATGTACTTGCTCGAGCAAGATGGGCATCTCCCTGCGGCGCTCCGAACGGGCCCGATAACCAAGACGCCAAGCGATACGTTTAAGCTCCTGTTGATAATACTGAACGGTCTGAACCATATTCATACCACCTTTCGATTTAATAAAATAAGAACATTTGTTCCTATTTTTAAGCACATTATAATCGATCCCCCTCTTTCTTCCAAGTCCCAAAAATAGAGTTCTAATCTCCTACCGCTAGAATGTACTGCTGCTCGGCTGTTCTTTATTGAATTTTCACGGCATTCTCGATGTAGAAAAATGTTTTAAAACTTTTTTTGTGTAATAGGTTGTAAAAAGAACGGTTAAAACTCCTTTATAAGTGAAACAAATTCATAGCTCATTGCAAAAGGTACTATGAAATTGTTTCAAGAACAACAAAAAAACATTGTAGGAGGATGAACATAATGAGCTGCAAACAAACCAATCTGCCTGTAGAAACTTTAACGGTCCCGGGGAACATCAATATCGATATTGCCTCTGCTTCAAGAGGAGACGAAAGACGCTTGATGGTGAGCGATAACCCGGAGACTCTGACTGCCGAGAGCTTCCCGGTGGAGTACGGAACACTCTGGCATGACGTAGTCAAAACATCAAAACGCTCTGTAAAGCATCGTATTTTTGGATGGCATTACAACCGCACTGGTGCTCCTGTTAAGCTGGGTGTGACGATTGAGAATAAAGACAAGGATCGGATTGAAGTACGTCATATTGAAAGAGATCTGATCCTCGGACCGTCTACAGTCAGCTGGATTATAGATGTCGGGCAGTGCATCGCCAAGTCCTGCCTCGGCGGAACACTTGACCGGATTAAGCCTGTCGATCATTACAAATTCGGTACCGGCGTGGCGCTGATCGAGGAATTTATTATTGAGGAGGATGTACTCGCAGGATTTATCTATGAGTTTACAGTGGAGCATGCCGATGGAAAGGGCAGTCAGGATTATGAGATTCGTACTGTCGCCTCAAAACTGCTGGACAAGGATCTGCGCGAAATTACGACAGAGCCTGTACCGCCCCGCCCCGCGCCTCAAGCACATCCACGTGGCAGCTGGACCTTCTCTGAAACAGATGCCGTTACCCCTGTATATCGGGTAGGTCAAAGTGCGAACTACCGCACCTGTGCAGGAACCAAGCTCACGGGAGAAGCGCCGGCTGATCTGCTGTTTACCGCTGAGAACAGTACGCTGCCGAACTCCCTGACGAACCGCGGGCAATTCGGTGCAGTCTATCAGGTGACCATTCCGATTCTGAATGAGACGGACAGTGAAGCGTCCGTGCGCATACGTGTCAATCCTCGAGGCGGGGCCTTTGCCGGAGCTGCCCTGATTGATGGCAAGACCTATGGAATTCCGCTTCTGCGTAACAACACCCAGCTCAGCCCGATCGCGGACATTACGGTTCCGCCGGGTGAGAGCTCCTACAGCTTCAAATACATGACGGCAGGCAGTGCAAGTACGCCGCTCGGCATCTACGTAACCACCATTGTCTAGGTCAATGTCCGACCGTAGTGATCGACACACCACACCCAGGTCATTGGCGATCATCCGTTGTGGTTGATAAGGCTCTAACCCACAGTTGTGAGACGGAGGGATAGCATCTTCCGCATCTATAATGTAAACCCCATTTAGAGGCGGTAAGATCTCCTTACCGTCTTTTTTTAGTCCTACAACAATCTGACCGGAATAGCCACTATCTATGTGGTCCTTTAGTTCCTCGGTAGACCACTAATCTTGTTGCTGCTCACTTAACATCCCCCTCGATGCCGGCATCATAAATGATATCATCCGTCCAATCGAAGTAATCATTCATGATGTATCTTGAAAAATCATTATCTGCAGCACCTATAAGTATCTTTTGAATGTATTGTTCAGGCTTATGCCGGTAATCCGTCAGAAAAAAAAGTTTTTCTATTTGTTCTACCGACTCAATATAAGAATCTGAGAAAGAACCGATCTTTAACCGTATATACCGCCATATCGCTTAGCTAATCTCGGATTTCTTGAGCCCAATATCGACGGGATAAAAGGCTGCGGCAGAATGTTCTTTTCCTCTACAGTATCCGGATCAGCAATCATAAGAAAGGATGGAACATTATTAAATGCACTACTCATCATCTTAGTTAGACGTTGCACCGTATATCCACCATTCCCTCCTGCACCAATCAAAACTATGTGATACAGAAGAAGTAGATAATTAGTAGAAAGGGGATAAATAAAAGAGATTGCTAAAGCGTATATTCCGAATCAAATATATACTGACAGGCTGGGGAAGCTGTAACTGGGGGGCAGCGGAGCAAAACCATAAAAGATATTGAACTCAATCTAGAGCAGCACTACGTTAACAACTAAAAGAGATATAGTGTTACTTGGTACTGTAAAGGATAAGTAATGATGGAGGATTCTTTGTTTAGACTTCATCCACTCCTAATATAATTGCTTATGTTTATTCAGCAATACTCAGCTCTTTTATTGCATAAACAATACTATTAATTTCATTAAGTTTTACCTGATAAATATCTTCTTTATTGATCCAATCTTCCGGATAACTTATCAAGTTATACAAAGAAAAGTGTGAGCTATCATTAGATATAAGTAGAGTGTTAAGATCTTTTAGTTTATCTCGTAGAAGATCCCATTTTACTTCTAATGATTGTGTTTCAGCAGCACGTTCTAAGTAATCGTTTAGATAGAGTATGCTTTCTCTTATTTCTTTATTAATTAAAAAAATCTTATCCAGATATGCCTCTTGATCGTTGTACAAATTTCTAAGGGCTTCTTCCAACATAACATTATAATCATCATCATTTGTTGTTATGAATCCTTCAGAATAATAGAAGGCTTCATTTACATTATCAATGTTGATAATCAAAGAGAAAAAATTGAAGTTATTTTCTATATTATCAGCATAATTTGACGAGAGGTTATACTTATTTCCAACATGCAAAGTTAATTCTTCAGAAGAGTTTTTCTCAGAACACCCAATCAGAACAAGTGGGAAGATAATCATAATTGAAAGTATAAAATGATGTGATTTATAAAATTTCATATGATCCTCCTTAATAAATATATAATTTAAAAGAAATGAGAAGAGAAGAGATTTCAGATTTCATTCCCTTCTCGTCTCTTACAGAAGTATTTTATCTTACAGAGAAACTGGTTGTTCCTGATCTACTCCAGTTGGCTTCTACCTGAGTTGTTAGAACTGTATAAGTTACACCAAATGAAGGTCCTGGATTACCCCATTGATAGGATGCATTCCCTGAATACGTGGTTGTTTTAGCTGTTTTGTCATACGTATGAGTATATCTTATCTGCGTTGAGGTAGTTCCCGTTTTAGAACCCGCTTTTCTTAGCTCCACATAGAAGTGTATGGAAGTACCTCCTGGAAAATTATCTTTAAGATTAAATAAAAGGCTGCCCTTTTCCCTTTGGGTTGCATCATTCAGCCAAAAGTTCGAGGAAGATCCAGAAAGAAGACCCCAGGATCTATATTGTAGAAGGTCTGAATTCCAGTCGGCAGATACAACATCATAACTTGCAGGATGTGGTTCATGCATCCATCCTTGACCTAAATCCGCAATATGTTCAATCTTACCATAAATATTGTATTCTCCAGTCTGTGGATCATAGTCCATTGTGTTTGTTATTTTTCTATAAGCAGCATCGAGGGCTAGTGTACCAATACCATTTGGGTTAATTTCATTGCCATAAAGATCAACATAAACCTCACTTACATCCAGCACTTGTAACCCTTGACTCTCTTTAAAAGAAATAACCTCTTCCAGCGAAGCACCAGATTGATCAAGCTCAGCAGCTTGCTTCAAAATATTCTTGACTCTATCAGGGTTAGAAGTATTTTTGCTATCAGACAAAGTCTCTGCGTTGGCTACTGACATTGATAAGGTTAAGAGAACTGCTGCTGTCAAAGCTAAGATCTTTTTCTTGAACATTGAGAATCCTCTCCTTATTATTGGTTGGGTTTATAAATTGCTACCCTCCTTAACTTAAATTATAGATAATTTATGTATCTACATATTTAATAACAGTCAAAACTGGAAAATGTTTTAATTTATTTTATCTTTTTTTCATTTTACCTTAAAGCATCAGTGATTTATGTTACAACAAATAACAATCAACATCTACGTTCAAGCACTGCTCTGCCTCGTAATAATCCTTCCGCACAAAAAACCGTACCCGCTGGCCAGCACCTGGCCTCTTGCGGGTACGGTTTTCAGTTTCGTTCCTGTATCTTACGATGCAGGAATAATAATTTTTTGACCTATTTGCAGCTGATGTACATTGTTTATTTTATTTGCCTTGGCGATTGCATTCCAATCAACCCCGTATTTCAGACCAATTCGGTACAGGTTGTCCCCTTTTTTGATGACATACACCTGTTCCTTGCCCGCTTCCGGTTTCACAGGCTCAGGCTCCGGCTTCGGTGTTGGAGTTGTCGGTTTTGGTTCCGCTGGCGTCGTCTCTTCTGCTTCCGGTTCCTCAGCTTCTGGGGCAGTCGTGTCTGTGCCGCTGGATAAATCTAAGGAATATTTACCGAAGCCATCCTTATTCTCACCAAGATAAGTCATCGCTCCGTTAAGCTCTGCATCGGCAGTAACAATGCTGCTGGCTGCAGGAGAGGTATTGAAGATAATCTCTGGAGAGCCGGATACTTTGGTAAAGGACCAGTTTCCATCAGCGGACGGGTTAATCGTCTTGTTCTGTGCAATATAGTCAATAATGACTTGACGGCTCTCGTCTGGAGCAGCCATGATGATACGCTTGCCGTCCGGATTCGCTAGCTTGCTGGAGCCTGCACGATAGTTATTCGTCGCTACAATAAATTTTTGCTCCGGATCGATCGCTTTGCCTTCATATTTCAGGTTCTTGATCCGGTTGGAAGATGCACTCACGATGTTGCCTTTGCTGTCATATTTCGCTGGCTCTGTCACATCAATCTCGTAGGTTACACCATCAATGACATCATAGTTGTATGTCGGGAAGTCGACATTCACGAGCTCCTGCTCTCCACTCTTAGATGGATCAATGGTATTGAACTGTCCTGCAGACCATTCCAGCCATTCCTTCACTTCTGCTCCTGTCAGCTCAACCGCATGCACAGTATTAGGGTATACATATAAATCCGCCACGTTCTTAATTGCAATTGTACCTGACGGGATATCTGTATAATAGTCCGGACCCATGCGTCCGCCCGCCTTAAATGGAGCCCCCGCGGACAGAACCGGAATTCCTTCATACTCTGTGCCCTTCAGCTTGTTCTCTACATACCATTTCTGTGCATTCGTTACGATCTGAATGGATGGATCATCCTGTACCAGCGCAAAATAACTCGTGATCGGCGCGGTGGTTTCCCCTACAGGACCTCGCACGTACTCCACGGTTGCTTCGTGCTCCGCTTGTACCGCAGCCGCTATTTCTTTATCCAGTGCCGCAAGCGATTTAGCATTGGCTGAATCGTAGATTGGACGGGATACGGCTGCCGAATTGACTACCTCCCATTCTCCATCCACCTGCGCAAGCTCCAGATCAATGACACCAAGATTATCTCCCCATGCCCCCGGCTCAACAGCAGCAACTCCGTTGATGGTTCCTTTCTCCAGATCAATGCCCTTCATTCCTTCAAAAGCAGCACTTGGGAAAATCTTATGGGCATGTCCGAACAGAATTGCGTCAATGCCTTCCACTTCACTAAGCGGAAGTACCGCGTTCTCTGCCATCTCTGCAGGTGGATTCTCGTCATAACCCGAGTGTGCCAGAGCGACGATGAGATCTGCCCCTGCAGCTTCGATCTCAGGTACGAATTTCTCTGCCGTTTTGACAATGTCCTTGGTGATCACTTTACCTGTAAGGTATGCACTGTCCCATTGCATAATTTGAGGAGTAACGAGACCGATGACCCCAACCTTGAGCGTGTGCTCCTTACCGGACTCATCCGTTACCTTCTTCTCGATAATTTCGTACGGCTTATAATGGTTCACATCATTGCTCTCATCCTTATCGCCGTCGTCCTTATAAATATTAGCATTCACATAAGGGAACTCTGCCCCTTTCATGACCTGATCGAAAAATTCCAGTCCATAATTGAACTCATGATTCCCAGGTGTGGCCGCATCATAGTCAAGCAGATTCATCGCTTTATATACCGGATGGACCTCATCCCCCTTCAGCGGCTTAACCTTGGCTACGTAATCACCCAGAGGCGTGCCTTGAATAAGATCCCCGTTGTCAAATAGCATACTGTTCTTCGCTTCACTGCGTGCTTGCTTGATCAGTGTTGCTGTTCTAGCCAGACCATAGGTCTCAATCGCTTTATCCGTATAATAGTCATAGTCTACCAGGTTGGCATGAATATCTGTCGTTTCGAGAATACGAAGCTTAACCTTGGCTGCTTCCTCTGCGGACACCGGTTGTCCTGGAATGGCAAAGAGCTGAAACAACAGGGCTGCCGTGGCCATCCCTGCCAATAATGTATTCCTCTTCTTCAAAATGTACCCCTCCTGTATTAGGTCCTTCATTCTCTTGCCACTGACTCACTTTATGTAGAATCTATGCTGTCATCAAGCCTGACACCAAGACCTCCCTTGGAAGAAATATACTGCTAACTGATATTTTATACCAATATTTAGAAGTGTTAAAGAGAGAAGTTTTTGTTCACTGCACAACGTTCTGACTTATTTTTATTTAACACATACAAAAATGACTTTATTCTACAACGAACACGTTATATATTTTGACATAAGTATGTCGAGTATCCACGTTATATGTCCTTATACTGATCAGGGCTTAACTACATTCATACAAAAAAGAAGAGCAAAAGAAGCTTCCGTAAGCCTCTCTTGCTCTTCTCTCATTGTCGTATGAATGTCCACCGCTTGATGATCCGCTGATCCTGCAAACCATCAAATTACGCTTCCCATACCTGCATATCCTGACCCTTGCCTGTATACTCAATCCGTTTAGGCGTAATGTCCAAGATAACGTAATTGGGATCATCAGGTCCTGTAAACCATTTTTCCATATTGTTATTCCACAGCTGCTTACGGAGTTCACCATTACGGCTCACTTCTGCAGTACCTTCGATCTCGAGCAGGTCCTTCGTTCCGCCTGATTCGTAGCCGAGCAGCAGGCTGACATTCGGATTATCCTCCAGCTCCTCTACTTTGTGGGTACAACGGTTGGTCGCCATATAAATGCTCAGACCGTCATTATAGACAGCCATATATCTTGCCTTCGGCTTACCGCCTTCCACTGTTGCAAGCGAGCAATACGGATTGTCCTCAATAGCTTGTATAATATGTTGTTCCAGATCTGTTTTATTCATCGCACTTCAGGTCTCCTTTCAAAAATACACCCTCTATTATTAGTGTACCCTGCTCCTGAAAGTTGAACCCGTCGTTACCTAAAATAAACCTCTAAACCTCTACTTACACCGTTTACTCATTTACCAGGAAGCTGGTCCTTAGCCGAATAAACAAATACATCCTTTAACTCTCATCCTGCCGGACGGGAACCAGTCTCTCTCGATTTCCCATGTAAGGGCGGAGCGCCTTCGGTATATAAATGCTGCCATCCTCCTGCTGGTGATTCTCGAGAAGTGGAATCAGGATTCTTGGCGAGGCCACGGCCGTGTTGTTCAATGTATGGCAATACCTCAAATGACCTTCGTTATCCCGATAGCGGATATTAGAGCGGCGTGCCTGAAAATCATGCAGGTTCGATGAGGAATGCGTCTCCCCATAGCTGCCCCGGCTAGGCATCCAGGTTTCAATATCGTACTGTTTATATGTCTTTTGTGACATATCGCCTGTGCATACTGCCACGACCTGGTATGGAAGCTCCAGCGCCTGCAGCAGCTCTTCTGCGTAGCCTGTAATTTCCTGGAGCGCCTGCTCCGACACCTCCGGATCAGCCTCTGTCAGTACGACCATCTCTACTTTGGCAAACTGATGCACCCGATAGAGCCCGCGTACATCACGTCCTGCTGAGCCCACTTCACTCCGAAAGCTTGTCGATACGGCCGCAAGCCGAACGGGTGCTGCCACTTCAATGACTTCCCCGGCATAATACGAGATGAGCGGAACCTCTGAAGTACCGATCAGGAATTTGTCCTCTCCTGCAAGCTCATAAGTCTGTTCACGACCGGTTGGAAAAAATCCCGTGTTCTCCAGCGCCTCCTCCCGGACCATGATTGGCACCTCCATCGGCACGAAGCCGTGCTTCATCACGATATCCAGCGCAAGCTGCTGAACGGCGCGATGCAGCAGAACGCCGTCTCCCTTCAAATAGTAGCTGCGCGAGCCGCCAACCTTGACTCCACGCGGAGCATCAATGAGCTCATGGAGCTCTCCAAGTTCCATATGGTCCTTGATCGGGAATAGAGGATCACTGACCTCTCCGACCTGTTTTATAATGACATTATCCTTATCGCTCTGTCCTCTGGGCGTGTCAGGAGATACGATATTCGGAACGAGCAGCCGCAGCGCAGTATAACGGTCCGTCACCTCGGCTAGCCTTGCTTCTGCTTCTTCAATCTGCCCGTTCAACTGCCGCACTTCTTCACGAGCAGTCGCTGCCTCCTCCCGATTCCCCTCTCTCATCAACTGCCCTATTCTCTCCGAATCCATATTTCTCTGTTGCCTGAGCTTCTCCACTTCCGTCATCAGCTCACGACGTACATCATCACACGTTAGCAGCTCGTCTATAGATACGTCTATCTTCTTCCAATCCGCTGCTTCCTGAACCTGTGCAGCATGCTCTCTTAACCATTTCATGTCCAGCATTGTCGTCACCCCTAAGTTAAATTGGTCAAGCGAAAAAAAACATAGAGCGCCCTCATCCGTTGGGACGAGGAGCGCTCTATGCTCGCGGTGCCACCCAATTTATTGAAGCAGACTTCATGCGGTCAGCATTAGGTTCCACTTCAATCACTTTGGTTCCGCGATAACGGGCGGTGCCGATTAACTTAGGGGAAGACTAGCGCCTTCCCTTGGCGAGAATACCTCCGAGTTGGATGCTCTTCACAGGCATTTTTTCACGTTTTCAATTAACGGTATTATAATTTAGACATTTCCATATGACAATGATTTTATTCTTGATTATGCTGTACTTTCCAGCCAAGGAGGGCTATAATTAGCTTCTGAAATGTCCTAAACTTCATATTCAACCTCAAGGGGTGCTGGGTTAGCCGGCTGAGATAGTATCCGTGAAAGCGTGTTAGATACGTACCCTTTAAACCTGATCTGGGTAATGCCAGCGTAGGAATGGAGAGAATTCGAGTGTGCTGTTCTATTTTACTGACAGCCCTTAGCCCTTACGTCAGCATGCGTCCCTTATCCGGGACGCTTTTTTTATTATGGTCGCAAGAATGCCATTGCACTCTATCCGATCTCCCTTATCAGTATGGCTATCAAGGTAGCCTCAATTGAACTTATAGGAGTTATTATGGAAATTTCGTCAAGAATAGGGGTAATTGAAAAGGAGAGAGAAACGTGTACAAAAAGTTAGGAATGCTGTTTCTGGCGGTACTCATGATGATCATGACTGCCTGCGGCAATAGCGGCACATCGAATGAGGAATCTGGTGCAGGCGCGGAGGAGCCGGCAGCGAGCGATAGCCTCCGCGACATCAAGGTCGTCCTCGACTGGACGCCAAATACGAATCACACCGGCTTATATGCTGCAGTAAGTCAAGGCTTCTACAAGGAAGAAGGTCTGAATGTCGAGATTATTCAGCCCGGTCAAGCCGGTGCAGATACGATGGTCGCTTCTGGAGAGGTACCTTTTGGCGTAAGCTATCAGGAAGGGGTCACCCAAGCACGGACACAAGGCGTGCCGATCGTATCCATTGCTGCCGTCATTCAGCATAACACTTCCGGCTTTGCAGCTCCTGCGGACCGCAATATTGAATCTCCGAAGGACTTCGAGGGTAAAACCTATGGAGGATGGGGCAACCCGATTGACTCAGCGGTTCTGGATACAATTATGGGTCTTGAAGGTGCGGATGTAAGCAAAGTACACAATGTAAACATGGGGGATGCCGATTTCTTCACCGCAACGAAGCGAGACATCGATTTTGCCTGGATCTTCTACGCCTGGACGGGTATTGAAGCCGAGCTTCGCGGGGAACCGATCGATATGTTCTACGTTAAGGACTATTCCGAGAAGCTGGATTACTATACACCTGTACTTATTACGAATGAGGCGACCATTGACGAGGATCCGGAGCTGGTCAAAGCCTTCATGCGCGCAACGACCAAAGGCTATGAATATACAATTAATCATCCAGAGGAAGCCGCAGCGATACTCAGCGAGGCCGTGCCTGACCTCGACAAGGAGCTCGTGCTTGAGAGTCAGAAATGGCTCAGTCCGAAATATCAGGATGACGCCGCTCGCTGGGGCGAGCAAAAGGCAGAGGTATGGCAGAACTATTCCGACTGGATGGCTCAGCACGAGCTGCTGGACCAGCCGCTGGATGTCGAGAAAGCTTTTACGAATGAATTTCTGCCACAACAATAATTACTAAAGAAAGCGTTGGTGACCCATATGGCTCAAACATTGCTAAGTATTCAAGTCATTCCGAAGACACCTAATGGAGAAGATTCGATCCCTTATGTAGACCGTGCCATTGAAGTGATACAGCAATCCGGGGTGAAATATCAGGTCCATCCCCTTGAAACGACGCTGGAGGGCGAGCTTCCTGAGCTGCTCCAAATTGTGCAGAGAGTTCATGAGGTACTCATCGAGGCTGGCAGCCCGAGCATTATTTCACAAATCAAGATTGCCCATTACCCAAGCGGAATCAGCATGGAAGGACTAACGGAGAAGTATCCATCATGAAGCGTGTTGTAAGAAGTGTGCTGCCGCCTGTTGCGGCGGTCATCCTCTTTTTGGCGGTATGGCAAATAGCCGTGCCGCTTTTTCACATTGAGAAGTGGATTCTGCCAAGTCCTGTTGATATTACCCGTGAAGCAGCTGCACAAGCTGCAAGTCTTACTGAACATACTTGGGCGACTGTACAGCTTACTCTGCTCGGCTTCGGCATCGGCGCTGCGATCGGTCTTCTGACAGCCATGGTGCTGCATCTAGTTCCATTTATGAAAACGGCCCTGTATCCATTGCTCATTCTTAGCCAGAATATACCTACGATTGCACTCGCACCGCTTCTGATGATCTGGTTCGGATTCGGTCTGCTGCCCAAGATCATCGTTATTACACTGGTCTGCTTCTTTCCGATCGCAGTATCTGCTATGGACGGACTGATGCAAACGGACCGCGCGATGCTGAGCTACATGAGAATGGCCGGGGCCAGCAAGGGGCAAATCTTCCGCAAGCTGGAGGTGCCACACGCGCTCCCATCCATCTTCTCAGGTCTCAAGATCGCAGCAACCTACAGCGTCATGGGCGCAGTCATTGCCGAATGGATCGGGACAGACAAGGGCATCGGCTATTATATGATGCTGCAAAAATCGGCCTATCGGACAGATCGGGTATTCGTCGCCATGGCTATCATCGTTCTCTTGAGCCTGCTCCTCTTCGCCATCATCGCTATGCTGGAGAGAGCGCTCGTCCGCTATAAGACAGATGATCATAGAAAATCGGGTTCATAAGACGGTTTGAGTCGATGAATCTTATCCAATTACGAAAGGAGGATATCCTAATGCATCCTTTATTAGAAGTGTCAGACATCCGCTTATCATTTCGTCAGAAAAAGCAGCAGCTTCATGTCCTTGATCACATATCACTTACGGTTGGCCAGGGTGAATTCGTCTCGATTATCGGACCCTCGGGCAGCGGAAAGAGCTCTTTATTTCAAATCATTGGCGGACTTATTCAGCCTGATGCAGGAACAATCCGCTTGGACGGAGAAGTGGTAACAGGAACTCGTGGCAATATCAGCTATATGCCACAGCAGCCAGCCCTGCTCCCATGGCGGACAATCGCGGATAACATCAAGCTCGGCAGCGAGGTTGCTCCTGCTAAGTTCCGCAGCAGGCAAGGAGCAGATGATGCACGATCCACGCAGCAATGGATGGCTAAGGCTGGTCTGAGCGGCTTTGAAGATATGTATCCACACAAGCTGTCAGGCGGAATGCAGCAGCGGGCTGCCTTTTTGCGCGCACTCTTAAGTCCACAGGAGCTTATGCTGCTCGATGAGCCGTTCAGTGCGCTCGATGCACTGACGAGAAGCGAGATGCAGGAGTGGCTGCTCGGGATATGGGAGCAATCGAAGCGTTCGGTGCTATTCATTACGCATAATATTGAAGAAGCGCTTCTGCTGTCAGATCGGATCTATGTATTTTCGAATCGCCCGGCCACCGTACTCCATGAGGTGAAGGTCCCATTTGTCCGACCAAGACAGGAAGTGCTGACAGAGGACCCTCAATTTCTCCGCTTGAAGCGTGAAATATCCGAATGGATGCGGGAGGAAAGACGTAAACAGCCGGTGAATGCCGGCTCTTATCCGCCGAACACGAAGTAAATCACTAGGAGGTGATAAGCGTAATGCAGCAGTCTGAAGAGGATTTAGCGCCTGTCATTGACTCGCATATTCACCTGGATCAGTATGAAGACGAGAAGCAGCCCTTGCGTCTGTCGTTCGCACAGCATCAAGTGGAGGCTGTAATTGCTGTATCCACCCATCTTGTCTCCTGCCAGAGAACAGAGAAATTAGCGGCCTCCTCTCCTTCAGTGATCTATCCTGCGTATGGATATCATCCGGAGCAGCCCGTCCCTTCTGAGTCGGAGCTAACAGCATTATTTGAGTGGATGGAAGAGCATCTGAACCACATGATCGCCGTAGGTGAAGTCGGCCTGCCCTACTACACGAGATTGGAAGCCGAAGCCGATGGTAAGTCTCTGAAGATGCAGCCCTACATCCATATGCTGGACAAGTTCATCGGGTTCGCCAAGAAGCACGATAAGCCCATCATTCTGCATGCCGTTTATGAGGACGCAGACATTGCTGTCGAGCTCTTGGAGTCTCATCGCTATGCCAAAGCGCATTTCCACTGGTTCAAGGGTGCAGAGCACACAGTCATGCGCATGGCAAAGAACGGATATTTCATCTCTTTTACACCCGACATCGTATATGAAAAAGAAATTCAGGATCTTGCCAGCATCTATCCCCACGATCAGATTATGGCAGAGACGGATGGCCCTTGGCCTTTTGAAGGCCCTTTTGCCGCGCAGAAGACGCATCCGCGAATGGTAAAGGACGTGATCCGCGCCTGGTGTGATGTTACAGGAATCAAGCTGGAAGCAGCATTTGAGTTATTCTATAACAATACCAAACGCTTCTACGGGATTTAACACCAGGTATGGACAAGCCATGCATCTTACATATCAGCTTCGCCATTCATGCCCCCTGATAATTCAGGGGCTTTTTCAGCTTCATGAGCGGTGATCCCGTACATTTCTTTGTCCATTTCGTTCTCGTAGTTCCCCTTTTCATGCAGCCATTATTTGAACTATTGTCGTAAACGCAGGAAAGAATTAAAATTTGAGAGCAACCAGCATACGGGTACAAGAATTAGCTGAAGAAGTAAACCGTAACATTTCATGCGCTCACTTCAGTCTGATCTTATTCCATTTGCCGCCTTCAAAAATGTAAGCACTTTCATAAAAATGAAAGGAAACGTGGATTATATGTTTGGCTCCCGTTACTTTAATACACTTCGCAACCAAATCTTTATCGGCTCTTTGATCGTTATGCTGCTCGTCCTAGGCTCCATCGCACTTATCGTATACAACCAAATATCTGTCCTGCTGCGGAGTAACGCGGAGAGCCATATTCAGCAAACTGCCGTCCAGGCATCCGGCAAGCTGGATGTCCTTCTGAATCAGATCGAGAACTGGACATCCCAGGTGGCAACCGATGCCACGGTCCAGCATGATCTGGCACTCGAGGCCGCAGGGCAGCACATCAGCTTCTCACAGCGGCAGCAGCTGCAGGAGGAGGTTCGCAAGCTTGAGGCGTACGCCACATCGATTCGTTCTATTGAAATATATACTGCCGATTATCGCAGAATGCTTCCTCTTGATGATGCTGCGCTTGATGATCGTGTGCCTGCAGGCTGGATCACGAGGGCAGATGCAGCTGAAGGACGCCTTGTATGGTTTGGTATTGATCCCAGGGATTCGGCAAGTGTCGTTGCCATTCGTAATATACGAATTATTAATCAGTCCTATCAGGCGGCAGGATATGTCGTTGTTCGTATTGATAAGAGCTTCTTCCAGCTTGCAGATAATGACTCCGGGAAGCTCGAATTCTTGAATTTGTTTGATCATGAAGGGAAGCCGATCTCCCTTGCAGCCATGCCAGGTGTAAGTTCGGATATCCATCTGCGGGAGCTTCAGTCCTCTGTAGAGCTGGATGGTGAGCCGTACATCACGGTGGAACGACGATCCGAGAAAACTGGCTGGAATCTCGTCATCTTGTCTCCTGCCAATTACCAGGCAGAGGGAATCAGTCTATTACTCACCGTGATGATTATTTCTGTTATTGGCGGGGCATTGCTGTTCGTCATCCTCTCCTTCTTCCTGTCGACGATGATTACACAGCCCATTCTGAATATGATTAAAGTGATGAGGACCTCTAAATTCGGCACGCTCAAACCTAGTAAGGTCACTTCCGCTACGCTGGAAATCCAAGAGCTGAGTAACACATACAATCAGATGGCGGATCGGATGAATGAGCTTGTTGAGGTCGTATATCAGAAGGAGATTCTGCAGAGCCGCACGGAGCTCAAAGCACTTCAATCCCAAATTAATCCACACTTCCTGTTTAATACACTGGAGGCACTTTACTGGGCTCTCGATGAAAAAGGGGAGGAAGAGCTTGGTGAGGTCGTCATTGCGATGTCCGGTCTGTTCCGGTATGTCATCAGCCGGGGCGATGATGACGAGTGGGTAACGATTGATGATGAGCTCAGCCATGTAGAACGTTATCTAACGATTATGGATATCCGCATGGGAGACAGACTCTCCTGGAGGATCACTTGTGCCGAGTCCATGAGATCTGTGCCGATCCCCAAGCTGCTGATCCAGCCGCTCGTGGAGAATGCCATTCTTCACGGACTTGAACAGCAGGTCGGTGCCGGAAGTATTGAAGTTCTCGTTGCACCCTCCGACCGTGCGGGTTATATCGATGTCATGATCAAGGACAGCGGCCCCGGCATGAGTGAGGCGAAGCTTCGTTCTCTGTACACAGCTATGGAGGAGGGCCATTCTGCTTCCTCTAAGGGAACGGGCATCGGTATTGCCAACATCTACAGGAGATTAAAGCTCAGCTACAACCGGGAAGGAAGCGGACTCCACATAGCCAGCGATTTAGGCAAAGGCACCGTTGTTAAGATGACGATACCCAATGAACCAGGAGGTACTTTTTATCATGAAAAAGATACTTATCGTGGATGATGAGCCCAGAACGAGAGAAGGGATTCGCAAAACACTGGAATCCTGGTCTTCCGGACAGCATGAGATCGAGACTTCAGCCAGTGCGGTGGAAGCCCTCGAGCGACTAAGGATCAATAACGCGCATCTCGTTATTACGGATATTCGTATGCCTGAGATCAGCGGACTCGATCTGATTGAGCAGATTCACGACTCCCCCGTTCCACCCGTTGTCATTATCATCTCAGGTCATGCTGAATTTGACTATGCACAGCGAGCGCTGAAATATGGTGTGGTGGAATATTTGCTCAAGCCGATCGACAAGAAAAAGCTGGTTTCTGCTGCAGAGCTTGCTCTTCAGCGTTATGAGGATCAGAACCAGGTTAAGAAGATGAAGAAGCTCGTCGATCCGAAACTGATGGCTACCACGCAGGAAGAGCGCAAGTACAGCCTCCCTGTCCAGGAAGCGATCGATTATCTGGAGCAGCATTTGCATGAGCCTGTCTCCTTGCGAGATCTATCTGAGGTGCTCCACATGAACACAAGCTACCTGAGCGCCTTATTCAAGGAACAGACCGGGCTTACATTCAGTGATTATCTGACACGCAAGAGGCTTCAGCGGGCCAAGGAGCTGCTGCTAAATACCAGGCACTCTATCAATGAAATATCAGAGATGGTCGGATACCAGACTCCTAAATATTTTGTGAAAGTGTTTCGAACCGCCGAAAATGTAAGCCCAGGGAGATACAGACAGCACATGCTGGAGGGCTCAGAGGAAAAGATCCAATAAAAGTGGTATTTAACCTAAAACCTGTTACGTTATGCGCTTACAAAAGCTTTGCTACAATTCAACATAGAGACAAATAAAGCGGTTTCAATAACCGACTTAGATCATAAAGCAAAGGGGATGTAAACGTGTTTAAGACAAAAAAGAAGTGGTCATTCATGGCTGTGACTCTCTGCTGTGCTATTGCACTTGCAGGCTGTGGAAACAGTGAATCCGGCGGTAGTGCAGAAGGATCCGATGGCGGCAATAAAACAACGATTAATTTCATGCACTTGTGGCCGGAGGGCGTGTCCGCCGGACAGAACAAGATCGTAAATCAAATCATAGAAGATTACCAGACAGAGAACCCGGATGTCACCATCAAGACAGAGGTTCTCGATAACGAGCAATACAAGAATAAGCTTAAGGTCCTCTCTGCTTCCAATGAATTACCCGATGTCGGTATTACGTGGGCAGCAGGCTTCATGACACCTTACGTTGAAGGCGGATTGTTTACCCCTATTGATGATCTGCTCGGCGGTGAGCTGAACGGCAAATTCGTAGAAGGAACGACCGAAGCCTTCAACATTGACGGCAAGACGTACGGACTTCCACTCGAGTTTAATATTACACCTGTGTTCTATAACAAAGCGATCTTTGAACAGTATGGACTCGAGACTCCGCAAACCTATGAAGAACTAAAGGCAGTCATTTCGACTCTTACCGAAAACGGAGTAGCTCCGATTGCGCTGGGGAATAAGGACCGCTGGACTGGGTCACTAATTTATATGTTCCTTGCTGAACGCTTCGGCGGACAAGAAGCACTCGCCAGCGCCATTAATGGAGAAGGCTCCTTCACAGATGAAGGCCTGACAAAAGCAGCGGCAGAAGTACAGTCCCTTGTAGACAGCAATGCATTTATCAAAGGCTTTAACGGGCTGTCCAATGAAGAAGCCAAATCGGAGTTCCTGAACGGCAATGCAGCCATGTACATCATGAGCACATGGGAGCTTCCTAACTTTACGACGAATGAAGAAATTCCACAGGAATTCCGCGACAGCGTTGGATTCTTCAAGTTTCCTGAAGCCGAAGGCGGTAAAGGAAATGTAGACAGCTGGGTTGGCGGCCCTGGGGTTGGACTCTTCGTATCGGAGAATTCCGAAGTCAAGGATGAAGCGAAGATGTTCGTTGAATACTTTGTATCCCAATGGGGCGAGCAATCCGTAACTGGAGCAGGTGTTATTCCTGCAACCAAGGTAGACACAGCATCACTAGAGCTTCCTCAGCTGTATATCGACCTGTTCAATGAAATGAACAAAGCAACCAGCATCACCTTGTATGCCGATGTGCAGATGCAGGCATCTGCCGCAGAGACGCATCTGAATCAAATCCAGGCATTGTTCGGCAAGGCCGTGACTCCTGAAGTATTCGCGGAAGAGCATGACAAAGCCATTTCCGGAAACTAACCAAACACAGCTTAGAATAATCACATAACAGGTGAACTGGCCCGGTCCTGTACCGGGTCAGCTCGTTATATAACGGAAAGGAGTTTGATTCCTATGGACAAAGTGATGTCTAACAAGAAAATCATTGCACTGTACGTGCTTCCAGCCCTGCTGCTGATCTTGACACTTGTATATATTCCAATCATCTTGACGGGCTATTATGGTCTGCATGAATGGAACGGCATTGGTGCCATGAAATTTATTGGGTTCGATAATTATGCTAATCTGCTTCAGGATAAAACGTTTTGGGACAGTGCCTGGCACTCCCTGCTGCTTGCGATCTTCTCCGGCCTGAGTCTTCTTATCTACTTGGCTGTAGCGATGGTCGTTGCAGGACGCATCAAAGGAGCCAATCTCTTCCGCAAAATTTATCTTGTGCCGATGCTCCTGTCCTCTGTTGCAATCGCACAGCTATGGCTTCGGATGTACCATCCAACAAACGGTGTCATTAACAGCTTCTTAACCTCTATAGGCATTGATAACCCTCCTGCATGGCTGGCGGAGCCTTCACTAGTGCTGATTGCGCTCTTCATTCCGATTCTGTGGCAGTATGCAGGTTTCTATATTTTGATCTACTACTCTGCACTGAAGAATATCCCTACTTCACTTGAAGAAGTTGCCAAGATTGACGGTGCTACCGGAATTCAGATTGCGCTGAGAATCAAGCTTCCGCTCATTATGGAAGTGATCAAGGTTACCATCGTGCTTTCTCTTGTCGGTTCCCTTAAATATTTCGACTTGATCTACGTCATGACAGGCGGCGGACCCAATGGCTCTAGTGAAGTTATGGCCTCCTATATGTACAGTGAGGCGTTCAAATCCTACGACTTCGGCTACGGCAGTGCCATCGGCTTCTTCCTGCTCATTATCTGTCTTGTCGTGACCTGGATCATTCGTAAGCTGACAGCGACGAAAGATACGATTCAATACTCATAAGGAGGTAACCTTCATGATGCACACATCTGCTCAGATCGGTGGTACCGTAAAGTCCGGGTCCAGCATACTGAGAAAAATCGGCTATGCGCTGCTGTACATTATTCTCATCGGCGTGGCCGCATTTCAGCTGTTCCCGCTGCTATGGCTGCTGCTCTTCTCGCTTAAAAATAATCAGGAGGTCTTCAACCTGCCTCCCCTATCCCTCCCGCAGAATCCGAAGTGGGAGAACTACGCAAAGGTATGGAATTCAGGTAATATTGATGTATACTTCTTCAACAGTGTATGGATAACGGTTGCGGCAACGGTCATCACCGTCGTGCTTGGAAGCCTGGTGACCTTCGCGATTACACGGATGAAATGGAAAGGCAGCTCTCTTGTGCTCGGCCTGTTCATGGTTGCCATGATGATTCCCGTTCACTCCACGCTGATTCCTTTGTTCAGCATGTTCAACAAGGTTGGTCTGACCGATCATCCGCTGTCACTCGTGCTCTCCTATGTTGCATTTAATATGCCGATTACCATCATGATTCTGTTAGGCTTCTACTATGCGCTGCCTAAGGAAGTGGAAGAGGCTGCGATCATTGACGGCTGCAGTGTGAACCGCATGTTCTTCCGCATTGTACTGCCAATGACAAGCTCGGTTATTGCAACGACAGGTATTATTAACATGATCTATAACTGGAATGAATTCATCTTCGTCAACACGTTTATCAGCTCAGATCATTACAAGACGCTTACGGTAGGCGTGCAGAATTTCATTGGACAATATACGACAGATTGGGGAGCCATCGGCGCAACGCTGATGATCAGCATTCTGCCCATCCTCGTAGCCTATATGTTCCTTAGCGACCGGATCGTGGAAGGTATGGCGGCAGGAGCAGTAAAAGGTTAACGATGAGTTTTAAAAAAAGCTCCGAACCCTTCCGCATGGTGTTCATCCCATGCGAGGTGTTCGGAGCTTTTTATATGAATACAATCTAACTGAAGATATTATGAAATGGATTCACTCTTATAGATAAAGTAATCAAAATCAGCTGGCAGGCTCTGTCCAGAGGTATCCTGGCTGCGCATGCCGACGAACGCTCCTGTGAAGAAGCCGCCGCCCTGAATGTAATCATCAGACAGCTTATGAGATTGGAACTGCACCGGAATGGTCTTCCAGTCCTCTCCATCCCAAGAATAGGAATACTCATAAACGTCATATTTAACATCTACACGCAGGTATACGTATTCTACCTCATCTGGAATGACAATTTCATTCCCCTGCAAAGGCTGGGAGAAGGAGAAGTTATCGCAAGCGACCAGCTCGAGGATTCTTCCCTTCTCCTCGTTCCACGTGATCTGGCAGGAAGTCCAGTTCTGTGTATTGTAATAGTTGCTGAGTCCTGCAGACTGCTGGAATGTCGTCGGATTAAATGCCACCTTGGTCTCTGCCGTGAACCGGAAGTGCTGCCAGCGTCTCGCGATAAATGCCTGTGTGAACTTCGATGAGAACGACTCTTTGCCGTACAGTCTTAAATGTCCCGGACGATCTGTGAGTGACATAATCTCACTTCCGAGCGGAATCCGCAGGCTTTGGAAATGCAGGTTCAGCACTTCGCTGTCAAAATTGTCCTTCTCCGGGAAGTCCGGACCCCAAATGACCTCTTCCATATTCGGCCCTTCAATCTGAAGCGAAGGCTGGTTGCCGCCGACTACGTAAGGCCATCCATCTCTCCATTCGAGACGCTGAATCGCCGTTTCGCGGCCGAGCGGACAGTATCCTCTTGGATCAAGCAGCGGTTGTCCTTCTCTCGAGAGTGGTCTACCGGTCAGATGCACCAGGAACCATTCATCTGTATGGGTATGCACGATCGAGGAATGTCCTGCCTTCTGCAAAGGGTTGCGCGGATGAGCAAAGGAAGATATAAGCGGGTTCTCTGGATGCACCTCATAAGGACCACGCAGGTTTTTGGAACGCGCAAGTGTCGAGCAGTGATCATACTTCGTTCCGCCTTCTGCCGTGAGCAGGAAGTAAGTGCCGTCAATTTTATATAAATGCGGAGCTTCCGTCAGCTTAATATCCGTTCCCTTAAAAATGATCTCCGATTTGCCAACGAGCTTCTGCTGCTCAGGATCATATTCTTGAAGCGCAATACCATAAAAAGGATGATGTCCGATCCGCTGATCCCATACCATGTTAACCAGATACTTCTTGCCATCCTCATCATGGAACAAGGAAGGGTCGAATCCGGAGCTGTTCAGATAGATCGGCTCAGACCATTCTCCGTCAATCGTGTCACAGGTTACCAAGTAGTTATGGGAATCCTTCCACTGTCCCTCTGTCACTTTGACATCGGTGTAGATGAGCCAGAACTTGTCATCATGATAAGATAATGCTGGTGCCCATATCCCGCCCGAGTCGGGATTACCCATCATATTCAGCTGGCTCAGGCGATTAAGGGGTCTTGATACAAGTCTCCAATTCTTAAGATCTCTTGAATGATAGATTCCCACACCAGGGAACCACTCGAACGTTGATACGGCAATATAATAGTCATCCCCAGCACGGCAAATGCTTGGGTCCGGGTTAAATCCCGTCAAGATCGGGTTCTGGATTGTAGCCATCGATTATGCTCCTTCACATTACGGTCCATGCTGTTGTTTCAATAGATTTCATTTACCCAACTTATTCAGCATGATATGCCCCGTATATTTTTAGTAGTATGCTATAATCATAGCAAGGTTCAATACGTTTACCCATATCCAGAAGAAGTCACAATTTATCCAAATCGAGCAAATAAAATTCAGATCATGAAGAAGGCTAAGAAGGTGAATCCAGCGTGAACAATAGCAACGAACGTAAAAATGAACAGGCCCATCATCGGCTCAAGTTTCCGGCGGCAGAGCTTGGTCAGGACGAGCACAAGCGTACGGAATTTATGCTGCCTGATATGAATTCTACATTTCGTGTCTTTGCTGCCCATTATCGCACCGTAGACTCCGATTGGAGCTACCCTGCTCACACACATCCCTTTTTCGAGGTGAATCTCGTTCTGTCGGGTTCACAGCGCATGAAGGCAAACGGGCAGCCTTACCTGCAGCAGCCTGGCGACTTGATGCTGCTCATTCCTGGTGAGGAGCATGAGAGCTATGCAGCTTCTGCACAGGGAATGACCTATTACTGTATTCATTTTGACGTGGATGAGCCTGCATTCAGAGAGCTGCTATGTGCCCGAAGCGGTCCTTTCTTTGATTCGGGAAGTGAACTCAGCAAGCAGATCCGGCCTGCACTGGACAAGCTTATTATGCTTACCCTGGATGAAGCGGGTGTGCGTGTACAATCACGAATGATGATCCTCTCGGCCTTGTTCGAGCTGTTTGGAGCACTCAGTCATGTACTGTCCCAGGAAGAACACAGTACGCCTTCACAGATTAACCCGACTGCATCTTATGTGGCCTCCAGACTGGAACAGATGGTAGGAGATATTGAGAATGAGGATGGGGATGCCTTGGCGCATGATACCGTGGAGTCCATCGCTCAGGAGGTTGGCTATAGCACATCGTCGGTGAATCGGATGTTTTCCCGTGCGTTTGGCTTATCGCCAAGACAGTATATGTCCATGTTAATTCTTAAGAAAGCCAAGCTGCTGCTAATGGATCCCGATCTGTCCATTGAGGAGATCTCGATGAAGCTGGGATATAAGAACATCGCTCACTTCAGCAGACAATATAAGCGGTGGACGGATGAATCACCGAGCCAGTTCCGGGGTAGATTTCATAAATAGGATATGGAATGGCTTACCAAGCATATCAACGAGTAGTAAGTGGAATAACAACAACGCAGAATTATTCATCATAAAAAAAGACACTGTCCGTTTTAAGCAGGGACAGTGTCTTTATCTCGCCTGTATAAACTTACTAATCTGTATGGTTCATTATCGCGATCGCGGACTTCTCCTTTTATGAAGATCACTTAACGCTTCATGAAGCCCTTATCTTCAAGGAACGGCTTCAGCTGCAGCCGCGCAGGCTGAGTCAGACGCTTCGCCATCATTTCAGACCAGGTTGCAGTCTGCTTACCGGAGGAACGTTCCTGCATATACGACGATAGTGTCTTGTCGTATTCCTTGACCTGTACCATAGTCTCTTCATGGTCATATCCGTTCTTGTGAAGCACTGCAGGCAATGGCAGGCGCGGCCGAAGCAGAGGCTCTTGATCCGGAACACCAAGGCACATACCGAACACAGGGGATACAAGCTCCGGCAGACCCAGCAGCTCTGCAACCTCGGCAATTTGATTGCGAATGCCTCCAATATACACGATACCGAGACCGAGTGACTCTGCTGCAATCGCTGCATTTTGTGCGGCAAGCGCGACGTCAATCGTCGCTACCGTATAATTCTCCGTCGTATCCTCATAAGTCTCTTCGCCAGCTGCCTCCGAAGCGGCTGCTTCGCGAAGCCGGTACAGATCTGCGCACCAGACCAGGAAGACTGGGCATTCCTGAATATAGGCCTGGTTGCCGGCACGGGAAGCCAGCTCATTTTTCAAGCCTGGATCTGTGACGGCGATAACGCTGTAGGCTTGCACATTACTGGATGAAGAAGCCATCTGAGCCGCAGCAATGATCGTGTTAAGCTGCTCATCGGTGACGGGTTCATTTTTGTATTTGCGGATCGAACGATGATTCATTAACAGGTTAATCGTATCATTCACGACGTCTTTCACTCCGTTTTCTATATAAATTTTCATAGGCGATGGTTACGTCTATAAGTCTACTCTCATGCTGGGACCCTTTCAAGTTAACCGTCCCCGATATAAATGCGCTCATCACAAGGATTATACTATTCCCGGTGCGGACAAAAGAATGGCGGCAATAAACACCAGCTGGAGCACTGTTCGGACAGGCAGTGTTGGAACGGGCCGCCCGCCAATCGTTAGCCTCTCATTCGCAGCCTTCATGTTGGCGGGGAACATGGCGACCAAGAGTACCACCAAGCAAACCGCCGCTAGTGTAGAGAGAGCGGGAATTACGAGTCCAATTGCACCTGCGATTTCCAGCAATCCGGTAACTGTCACTACCCACTCCGGCTGTGGCACCCAGCTTGGCACCATCCTCACTAGATCGCCACGCTTGCTCCCCCAATGGGCAGAAGCCGCGAGCAGAAGCATGATGCCGGATGCTGCCTGAAGGGCAGGCTGCCAGCTGTCGAAGTACTCCCACCCTGCCCATCCTAAACATCTCAAGACGATGAATGAAACAATAAGAGCATAAAACGGTATCATACCCAGCTCCACTCCTTTTCATGAATCGTATCCATTGATAGTTACCAACAGCTAATCCCTTTTCAACATGCTCTGGATCAACGATGTAAAATCATCCGCTCTGAACAATCCCGGAGCAATTCCCGGAATAGACGACCGCAGTCGTTGGCCAAGCGAAATAAGAACCAGCAGCTCTGCCATCCGGTTGGCATCGACCGAATCGTGAATGACACCTGCCTGCTGTCCAGTTACAATCCACTCCCGGGAATAGCGGAATGTCTGCTCATAAAAAGTCTGCAGCACCTCCGCAACCGCCGGCTCCTGCTCCTTGCCCAGCAAATACATCAGAATTTGATTTGTTACGTTCTTTCCGTCCTCGAGTGCAGGAAAGCTTTCCGCTATGCGGCTCATCGGCCCATCAAACGTCTTCCCCCGCTCCTCCACTTCAGCCTCAAAACGGGCATGTGTTTCGGCCACAGCCTCTTGGAGAACCATTGCAAAAATTTCATCCTTCGTTTTTACATAATGGAAAATCGCCCCCTTGGATAACTGTGAACGCTCCATGATGTCCTTCATTTTAATCGTCTGACACCCTTGCTCACGCACAAGCTCCTTCGTTGCCTCCAGCAGATTCCTAACCGTTTGTCGTTTCCGTTCCTCCTGCTTCACTGGCTTCCTCCCAATCGTTTTACTGTAATAATTTGGTTGTAACCTCATTATAAAAACCGACCATCGGTTTGTAAACTGTTTTTTTCATGCCAGTGTACATTTGCTTTTTTCATGGATGTTATCTCCCTTCTTCATGTATCTTCCGATATGCTTATCCGATTTTTAATATTAGAATGAACATTGTTGATCAGCTTGAATCAGTCGCCCGTTGTATGCTGCCTCCCTTGAGGAGAGGCAGTGTACAACCTAAGGTACCCTTATACCCCAGCGAGTGTTTGCATGCAGAGCGACTTTTGGCTTTGGATGCTCCTGACTTCACTTCGAGGGAATGCTTCGCATCCAAAACAACCCGGAGTGAAGCAGGCAATACAGGAGTGCTTGGTTGCTCTCAAGATCTTCCCATACCCCAGCGAGTGTTTGCATGCAGAGCGACTTTTGGCTTTGGATGCTCCTGATTTCACATCGTAGGAATTACTTCGCATCCAAAACAACCCGGAGCGTGGCAGGCAATACAGGAGAGACTGGTTGTTCTTAAGATCTTCCCACACCCCAGCGAGTGTTTGCATGCAGAGCGACTTTTGGCTTTGGATGCTCCTGTTTTCTCTTCGTAGGAAATGCTTCGCATCTAAAACAACCCGGATTGTGGCAGGCAATACAGGAGCGACTGGTTGCTCTCAAGATCTTCCCATACCCTAGCGAGTGTTTGCATGCAGAGCGACTTTTGGCTTTGGATGCTCTGATTTCACTTCGAGGGAATGCTTCGCATCCAAAACAACCCGGAGTGATGCAGGCAATACAGGAGCGACTGGTTGCTCTCAAGATCTTCCCATACCCTAGCGAGTGTTTGCATGCAGAGCGACTTTTGGCTTTGGATGCTCTGATTTCACATCGTAGGAATTGCTTCGCATCCAAAACAACCCGGAGCGTGGCAGGCAATACAGGAGCGACTGGTTGCTCTCAAGATCTTCCCATACCCTAGCGAGTGTTTGCATGCAGAGCGACTTTTGGCTTTGGATGCTCTGATTTCACTTCGAGGGAATGCTTCGCATCCAAAACAACCCGGAGTGATGCAGGCAATACAGGAGCGACTGGTTGCTCTCAAGATCTTCCCATACCCTAGCGAGTGTTTGCATGCAGAGCGACTTTTGGCTTTGGATGCTCTGATTTCACATCGTAGGAATTGCTTCGCATCCAAAACAACCCGGAGCGTGGCAGGCAATACAGGAGCGCCCGGAACTTTTTGCGCGATCCCTAAGTCTAATGGTAAGAGAGGTGACGCACTTGGACTCAGATCATCAGATTTTATATAAACTCATGGACGAGTATGGCAACGACGTCTGGAATTACGCCTATTTTTTGACGGGGAACCGGGATCACGCAGATGAGATCTCCCAAGAGGTCTTTATTAAGGTCTATCAGGGGCTGCATACTTTTCGCGGAGACGCCTCTAGGAAGACATGGCTGTTTACGATTACAAGAAATACCGCTTTCTCCTATCGAAGATCCCGTTTCTTCAAGCAGGGCCTGCTTGGCGGCCGGGTCTCCTCATTGGATTATCCGGTGGAAGGCAGCAGCGCCGCAAAATACAGTACAAGCACCTCACCTTCTGCCGAGACAGAGGTATTGGAACAGCAGTACGCTGATGCGATATGGGACATCATTATGGAGCTTCCCGACAAATTCAGGGAGGTTCTTGTGCTCTCATTAAAATACGACATGAAAATAAAAGAGATCGCAGAGCTCCTGAACGTCTCGGAAGGCACCGTGAAATCCAGGCTGTCCCGCGCCAAACTGAAGGCGCAAAAAGAATTAAGGAGGCTCGAAGAATGACCGATCAACATGAAGACTGGCAGGAGCGATTGAAGAAGGGGCCTTTTACAGAGGAGCCTTTTACAGAAGACCATAAGCAGCGAGTCATCCAAACGGTACAGAATCTGACTCCACATCATTCTCAGCATAAGCCACGCCCTTGGCAGTGGAAACGCATGCTGCTCACTGTTGGTATCAGCGGAGCGGTGCTTGCTTCTATATGGTGGCTTGTACCTAATCGTGCGATGAACGAGAACATAGCGAGCTTATCGGATGAAGCAGCTGAGACCAGCCACACCGAATTCATGAGTGCTGAGATCGATTCGTCCCCTAATCAGAAAAACAACGATAATCCCAGTCCAGGACGGAACTCTCCCACCTCAACTCAGGAGCAATCTACCCAGCAAGGAGAGGCGGCTGCCGAGGCGGAGGACAGCTCCGTCAGTACGTCAGAGAATGTGGAGGAGGAGCTTACGACACAGCAGGACTCAGCAACAGACACATCCGGTTCTTCCTTGAGCTTGGCTGCCTCCTATCCCAGCTTCGAGACGCTCTTGGCCGATTCCGAGCTGGCTGCCGAGATTGAAGTGCTGAATACCCAATCAGACCCTTATATAATCGAAATCAAAGACATACTTTACTCAACAACCGGGGTTACACCCGGTGAGAAGATCGATCTGAATTATGCTGGTGTTACGCAAAGGAATGAGAACACACACGCTGAAGACAGCTACAATCCCCCGTTATCGAGCGGAGACCATGCTATTATGTTCTTAAAGAAAAGCGGGGATTCAGATTCTTATCACATCGCTGGGGTCTATCAGGGAAATTACATGATTCAGCAGGGTAAAGTATCCTCTGTTGGAGAGCGACCAAGTGCAGAGGAGCTGGAGCTTGTGCGGAAAGACAGCGGTACCTCACGATTCGTCATGGATATGGAATTAACGAAATTTAAAGAAATGCTCCGAACCATTGCCAAGAAGTGAAGCACTGAACTGGGCAGCTCTTTATGAATTCACTATTCATTTGTCCGTTAGCGACTATTGAACAAGCTAAAAATACCTGGTCATCTCCACAATGATGAGATGCCAGGTATTTTTCTTCTTTGCTTCCAGTTTGATTCTACAGCTTAATCCGCTGAAGTCTTAAGGCATTGAGCACAACAGAGATTGAGCTTAGCGCCATCGCCGCTCCTGCCAGCCACGGAGCCAGAAATCCGGCTGCAGCAATCGGAATGCCAATGACATTGTACCCCAGTGCCCAGAATAGATTCTGCTTAATGTTCCTCATCGTTCTGCGGCTCATTAGAATTGCATCGGGTATGCTGTTCAGGTCGCCGCGCATAAGCGTGACATCTGCTGCCTCCATGGCAACATCCGTACCCGTACCCATGGCCATACCGGTATCTGCTGTCGCCAAGGCCGGTGCATCGTTGATGCCATCACCTGCCATCGCTACTTTTTGGCCAGAGGCTTGAAGCTTCTTGACCTCCTCCGCCTTTCCTTCCGGCAGCACCTCGGCAAGTACATGGTCGATCCCTGCCTCAGCAGCAACCGCCTCAGCGGTACGCCGGTTATCCCCGGTCATCATGATAACCTGGATCCCCATTGCCTTCAGCCGCTCAACAGCAGCACGGGATGTGTTCTTGATCGTGTCCGCTACCGCAATGGTTCCGGCATAGACGCCATCTACGGCGATGAGCATAGCCGTCTTGCCAGTAGCTTCAAGCTCCTCCATCCCTTTCTCAGCAGCCGAGCTATCCACCTTGCGTGCAGCAAGCAATCTCCGTGTACCGATCAGCAGCTCATGTCCTTGTACCATAGCCTTGATCCCGTAGCCCGGCACATTCTCAAACTGTTCAGCCTCCGGAACAGCGATACCTCGCTCCCCGATCCCTGTAACGATTGCACCTGCCAAAGGGTGCTCCGATGCTGCTTCTGCTGCTCCAACAAGGGACAGCAGCTCCTCTTCAGAGCGGCCCTCTGCAATGATTACATCGGTCAGCTTCGGTTTTCCTTCTGTCACCGTCCCGGTCTTATCCAGTACAACTGTCGCGATCTCCTGAGCACGCTCCAGGTGCTCTCCGCCTTTAAACAGAATGCCATACTCGGCGGCCCGGCCCGAACCTGCCATAATAGAGGTCGGAGTCGCTAAGCCGAGAGCACAAGGGCAAGCAATAACGAGTACAGCGATTGCTTTTTCCAGAGCCGCTGCGAATTGGCCCTGCTCCACGAAGAAGAACCACACCACAAAGGTCACCATCGCAATCCCTACAACGATAGGAACAAAGATTCCAGAGATGACATCAGCGATTCGCTGAATCGGTGCCTTGGACCCCTGTGCTTCTTCAACCACCTTAATAATCTGGGCAAGTGCCGTATCCGAGCCAACTCGGGTTGCTCTAACTGTAAGCACGCCATTTTTATTAATCGTCGCACCCGTTACGTTGTCTCCCACTTGTTTATCTACAGGCAGACTCTCGCCGCTCAGCATGGATTCATCTACAGAGGAGCTCCCTCTCTCAACAATGCCATCTACAGGAAACTTCTCACCAGGCTTCACAATAAGCAGGTCGGATACAACAACATCTGCAGCCGGAATACTTATCTCCTGTCCGTCACGTATGACCATTGCTGACTGCGGTGCCAGCTCCATCAGACTGCGGATGGCCTGGGAAGAGCGGCCTTTCGCTACACTTTCGAACCATTTACCCACCAGCACCAGGGTAATCAGAATTGCACTGGTCTCGTAATACAGCTCGGCCCCGTGGTGCCCTCCTTCCATTGTCCAGCTGATCGTCAGATACAAGCTGTAGAAGTAGGCCGCCGAGGTACCGAGGGCAACGAGCACATCCATGTTCGCACTCTTGCTGCGAAGAGCAGCATAGGCACCTTTATAGAACTGAAAACCGATAATGAACTGAACCGGTGTTGCCAGTAGAAGCTGAAACCAAGGGTTCATGAACAGCTCAGGCACATAAATCCATGAAGTAAACGAGAAATGGCCTACCATAGCCCACAATAAGGGTATCGATAATATAGCAGATATGATCCATTTCCATTTCTTGCGTACCATTTCCTTCTGTCTGATTGCCGTGATGTCTTCCTTCGAATTCTGCAGCAGCGCGCCATAGCCAAGCTGTTCCACCTTACGGACCAAATCCTGGGGAGCAGCCTCACTCCCATCATATTCAACGTGGGCGGTTTCCAAAGCAAGATTAACACTCGCACTCGTCACGCCAGGTATTCGGCTAAGCCCTTTTTCAATCCGTGTCGCACATGCCGCGCAGGTCATCCCTGTAATGTCCAGATCTATCCGTTCCACTACCGTTCCATACCCGAGCGCTTCGACCTTGCTTCTAAGATCACTGACTTGAACGACGGCCGGATCATAACTCACCGTAGCTTGCTCTATAGCGAGATTCACATTCGCACTGTGTACACCCTCCATGCGCGATAGTCCTTTCTCAATGCGGGTAGAGCAGGCAGCACAGGTCATTCCTGTAATATTTAACTTTGTATGCTTCTCACTGCTTTCGGAAGGCGAATTCATATAAATCATCCCCTAATACCCCTTGGGGGTATATAATTGATCTGAAAAAAGCAGACCAGAACGGACTGCTCTTCGCTCATTGTTCACTTAATATAATCCATTCTCAAATACTTTAAACCACGTCATAGCCTTGATCTTCAATCGCATGCTTCACTTGATCTACTGTTACCTTTTGTTCATCATATTCTACCTTAACTGTACCGGAGGCCAAATCCACGGTACCCTTAGCTCCGACGCTTTCGAGTGCTCCTTCAACAGACTTCACACAATGGTTACAAGACATACCCTGTACATTCAACGTTACGTTACTCATATTAATTCCTCCCATTTAGTTGTGATTTATATATACATCCGGACTTTCATTACCATCGGAGTTGCAGCAATACTACTTCATAAGCTTCTTAACCGTCACCAGCAGCTCGTCAATCACTTCATGCTCACCCGCCTGGATTCGATCAATGACACAGCTCTTCATATGCCCCTCCAACAGAAGCTTGCCGACACCGTTAAGCGCAGATTGAACAGCAGCAATTTGCGTGAGCACATCATCACAATAGGTATCTCTCTCAATCATGCCCTTTATACCGCGAATTTGACCTTCAATCCGGTTAAGCCGGGTTGTCAGAATATTCTTCATTTCATCAGAGTGATGGCTGTGCCGTACTCCTTCCTCTTGATGGCCTGGATGGGAATCATGGCAATGCACTCTGTTCTCACCTTCAACAGCTATCTTCTTATCATCCATTCACATGACCTCCTTCCATTCCTACACTCAATATATTATACCCCCATAGGGTATGTCAATACACATTTCTTCAGAGAATTTCCTGAAAACTTTGTAGGTCTATGTACCTTTTTATAATTATTTGAAGCAAAAATACTATTAATTAGAAGGAATCAGACAAGAAAATGGGTATCAGACAAATTAATCAAAAAATATCAAAAAATTTTTAAAATCCATGAAGGATTTACCATTTTGAAGTCGAATAATAATGCTACGATAAAAATTTCAAACAAACGGAGATTGATACATGGTCTATGACGGTATAATTCTAGGACTTATCGTAGGACTTTTCAGAGGCGGCTTTAAGCACGGTCTCATGCAGTTTGGACAGATCAAGCTACGAGGCGGATTAATTTTCCCGATATTGCTGCTTATTCAGTTTATCATTTTCCGTTTTCAAGGCAACGCAGATTGGCTTGCACCCGTTTCAGGTTATTTCTTTATGTTCCTCTACATTGTGGGGATGTTCTTCTTGTGGGTTAACCGTCAGAATAAGGGGTTTCTGATCATTCTGATCGGCGTATTCCTGAACTTTATCGTTATGGCTGTCAACGGTGGCCGTATGCCTGTCTCTTTAGAAGCAGCCCAAGTTCTCGGGCCTTACTATACAGAGCTTCTGACCAGCGGTGACGCTGTTTACAAGCATTACATGCTTGATGCCTCCACCCGCTTATCTTTTCTGGGAGATATTATCCCGCTCTCGAGTCCTTACCCTCGAACCCAAGTCATTAGTATCGGGGACGTGGTCATGAACCTGGGTATATTCCTGTACATCCAGAGTATTATGGTACCGCCGAAGAAGGATGCTGAAGATCAAGATCTCGCACCAAGTTTAAATACATCAAATTAAGACGAAGGAGGATACATACTATGAAAAAATCTAACATCGCCCGCATCATCATGAACGGGGTAATTGTTGCTTCTGTCGTTGTGGCATTGACTTCTGGATTTGCTTTCGGCTAGGACTTATCAGCTTTATTCTTTTTTTCAAAACAGGCCACATAGCCTGTTTTTTTCTTTATACACGAATCTATTTCATCATAAGCCCAAGCCGCTCTAGTCGAGAGTATATCATTTTAGATTCTTCGTTTAATGAGTTATGAAATTAATTCACACAGTCGTTTAATGTCATGATAAATTATATAAACATACGATGAATTTAATAGGAGAAATTAGATTTCATGACAACCTTTCTATCAAAAATAAAAAAAGTAGATATTAGTCAGTGGTATATCGCTGTTCTGTGCTTAGCAGGTATAATCACCTTCAGTCAATATAATGGCGGAGCCTTCTTCAGTTACTCACCGGAAGAATGGGTCACCTTATACATCATGCTGGGTGCCACACTGATACTCAATAGTCTTACCTTTCGCTTACCTCCTGAAGGAAATGTGATGTCGTTTGACTCTTCCATATACCTTGCATGTATTTTCATATATGGGGGCGAAATGGCATTAAGCGTGTTGCTTTTTTCTTTTCTATGTTATCTGATCTACAAACGAAATGTCCCATGGTGGAAACAGCTAACGAACTTCACTCTGTATTCATTAATGATATCTTTATCGGATACGGTATACGAATCTCTGGGCGGAACACGCGGAAGTGTCGATGATCAAAATCTCCCCGTGTATATGATTTCGCTTGCGGTATATTTTTCAGTTAATACAATCGGAATGTTCATGTACTATTACCTTCTATACAGGAAGGATCTATACAACACTCTGAAAGGCTTCGTCAAAGAGACCATGCTCGTGTATTTATGTATGCTTATTCTGTCTCTCGTCCTTACCGTGCTGATTGTGCATAATGGGGTATTAGGCCTCATCCTGTTTCTAGGCTTGGCTATATTGCTGTCTCACGCGTTTCGACAATTGTTTAATATGTATCATCAGATTCTGAATCGTTCGAATTTGGATCAACGAACCGGACTGTACAACCACAGTTATTTTGAGAGCTCACTGGAGACAAGCAATCGACGAAGCACGCAAGAACGAGACGCCGCTCACTTTAGCGATGATTGATATCGATGATTTCAAGAAATACAATGACAGCTTCGGACACCTCAAGGGCGATACTCTTATCAGCTTTTTAGGCTCTCTGCTCAAGGAGGAAACCAAAGACACTCCGATCATAGCATCAAGATATGGAGGGGAAGAATTCACACTGCTGATGCCTGGATATGCCATAGAAGAAGCGCGCTCATTCGTCGATCGAATTCGAAAAAAATTAAACGATACTCCTTTTGATGGTGTAGAAGTTTTTCCTCATAAATGCTTATCCTTCTCTGCCGGTATTGCCGAATACGAAATTGAACTGTATGACAAATCCCAGCTGGTCGATTATGCGGATAAAGCACTCTACTATGCGAAGAAACAAGGCAAGAACACCGTGCATACCTACGGATGTAATGTCGAGATGGAAGCGGACATTGATCTGGATCAGGAAATTCATTATATCGAGCAGCAGCTTAATCTGTTTATATACAAGGACATTGACACATTCAAGCATTCGAAGCGGGTATATAAATATGCACTTGATATGAGCAGCCAGCTTGGTCTGGAGAAGGATGAAAGACGTAATTTTATACTCGGGGCCTTAATTCATGACATCGGAAAGCTCGAAATCCCTTGGGGTGTGCTCAACAAAAAAGGCAAGCTGACCTCAGAAGAATGGGAAACCGTCAAACAGCATGTCACTTGGGGCAAAAAAATCGCCATGACGGATCATCGGTTCAAGGACCTGATCCCTTATATCGAGCTTCATCATGAACGGTATGATGGCAAAGGCTATCCCCACGGACTTAAAGGCAAGGAGATTCCGAAGCTGTGCCGAATGCTTACCGTAATCGATTCCTTCGATGCTATGACTTCAGAAAGACCATATCAGAAGACAAAGACGTTCGAGGAAGCCATTGTGGAGCTGCGTGACTGTTCAGGAACACAGTTTGATCCGAAGCTGGTGGAGCTGTTCATCTCTTACATTCGAACACAGATGCCAAGATCGGAGTACGTAGAAATGGGCAGTACTACTGTCTTATCCAATTGACAGCCAGCTCAGCTCTACTAAATTAGGATTATCCATAAATTCTGACATCAAAAAACCTATGCGTTCCTACGAATAGCCGTAGTCATTGCATAGGTTTTTTACATGTTAGAACAACAAGTTCCTAAATTAAATTATGATTTCTTTACATCCAGTTCATGAGAGGTTTGATGAAGCTCTTTAATCATTTGCTGTAAAAACATACTTTGCTGTCTCGTAATGCCCCGTTGATTCTCTCTAATCAGCATCCGCTCGATATTCTTCTTCAGAATTTCACTTCGACGTTCCAATACGGCTTGACTCATGCTTTTACTACACTCTCCTTCAATCCATTTCTCTGTCTCTATACAAGTATATCGAATTGACCTCAGGTTAAGGAAGACGGATTCTCTGCGATAATATCAGCTCAGAAGTGCTTAGTCGGTATTTAACGTACACCTTCTTCTACAGCCATACAATTCCTCTTGAATGCTTGGGCATCTTAGGTGAAGAGTTTATAATAGAATAAATTACACATCTTCATAACTTGCCTAGAAGGAGACTGAAGTCTGGCGATGAGCTATAAACAAATGAAATGGATGATCTTGTTCATCCCTACCATCACCGTTGGTTTGTGGGAATATATTCGTCACCAGTTTCTTATGCCCTATCTCTCCATGGAGGCAGGGAACTGGCTGACACCGGTTATTATATATTTCATCAGCGTTACTTTATTGAATAAATTGTTTACGATTATGGAGAAATCACAGGCCGAGCTGGAACGAGAGAAGGCAGCAAAATCTGCGCTGGAAGCCAGGGAGCATCTGGCACGAGAATTGCATGATGGCATAGCCCAGTCTTTGTTCCTGCTGTCTGTTCAGCTTGATAAAGCCGAACGTAAACTGACAGGCACTCCTAACGAAGGCGAACTGCAGGATGTTAGAAAAACCGTACACGAAGTGCATCACTATGCCAGACAAGCGATTGCCCAGCTGAGAGTTCCTCACAGCGAAGAGAACCATGCCGATTCACCTCAGCAGCTGCTCAGACAGATCGAGGATATGGTTGCAGACGGCAGATATGTTTCCCGTATTCAATGGAAGCTCTCGGATGAAGCGCTCACGACCAAAGAACATGTCGAGCTCATTGCCTGTATTCGGGAAGCTATTCTAAACATTCGCAAGCATGCCAATGCCAGCACAATCTCGATAACAGGAACAGGAAATAAGGAGCATTGGAAGGTGTCCATTACAGATGACGGAATTGGCTATACTGGCGATCCGGAGCAGCGCAAGGGCCGATACGGGCTTCGAATAACGAGAGGTCGTGCGGAGGAAATGGGCTGGAGATTTCACTTCAGCAACATGGAGGGCCACGGAACCTGCATGCAGATTATCAAAGGAGAGGACGCTTCATGAACAAGACACGCGTACTTATTGTCGACGATTCAGCCCATGCCAGAGCTGCCATGGAGTCGATATTATCGGAGGAGCCGCTGTTTGATATTGTAGCTACCGCATCAAGCGGTGAAGAAGCACTGGTGTTGACCGAGGAATGGATGCCGGACCTCATCCTCATGGATATCCGCATGCCAGGAATGGACGGACTGGAGACAACACGGGCAATCAAGCAGCGCTACCCGTATGTGATCATCGTGATGGTAACGGTCTCCGATGATGTGACACATCTGTTCGAAGCACTCAAACAAGGAGCGCAAGGATACCTGTTCAAGAACTTGTCCTCCTCAACCTGGCTGGAATATCTAAAGGCTGTTGTCAGTGACGAAGCCCCGGTTAACCCGGAGCTGGCCTACCGCATATTGCAGGAGTTTCCGAAGACCAAGAAGAGAGACGATGGCAGCACACCGCTGACCACCCGAGAACGGGAAATTCTGAACTGGGTTGCCTCTGGCAGGACCAATCGGGAGATCGCCGACCGACTCGGGATTTCGGATCAGACGGTGAAGAATCATCTCAAAAATATTTTACAGAAGCTCCAGCTGGAGAATCGTGTCCAGCTCACGAGGTATGCCCTGGAGCAGGGCTGGATCGAGCGTGATTTTCAGAATTAAAATATACAAAGTTCATACAAGACCCATTCTTTAACTCGCGAATGTGTTGATCTTGTACACCCTATTAAAAACAGCTGTCTCCTGAATGCAGGAAACAGCTGTTTAACTTATATAGCGCCAAAATCGATTAGGCCAGTGCCAGCTGCAATGCAGTCAGAACAATCCCGATCATGAAACCGGTCACCGCACCGTTAATCCGAATCCACTGCAGATCCTCACCGAGCTTATCCTCCATCATGGCAATTAGGGTTTTGTTATCCATCTTATCGATATTCTCACGTACGAGCTGGCCGATCTTGGAATGATTACGCTCCAGCAAGGTCGTTACGCTGACTACAATCTTCTGGTTGATGCGTTCCAGAAGCTCAGCATCCTCTTTCACCTCAGCAACAAGGGATGAAATGACCGGAATAAGCTGCTTCTCTACGTAGCTTCCATCTTCCATATAACCCAGCATCTGTTCTCGGAATTCCACCAGCTTGCTCAACACAGCTGATTCTGCGTCCCAGTTCTGAAGCACGGAATTCTTCCACTCTTCAAGACCGCTTGCAACCTTCTTGCTGTGCGCTAAACGCTGGACCTGTACGCGAATAGCATTTAATGCACTGTGTCTGCGAGGGTGACCTTCATACTTCAAATCCTGTACCTGATCATACAGGAAGCGCTGAAGAATACCTCCCAGCCGTTCCTCATTCAAATATCCCATGAGTGCATTCAGAGCAAACTGCATCAGACCGTTAACCTGCAGGGAGTTCAGCGCCCTCATCCCTATTTCGCCGAGTGTATATTGGGTATCCGGTTTAACGAGCCACGCCTCTGCCTGATCAAGTCCGTAGTCCAGAGCCATACGGTCGTATCCCTTACTCGTAATATACTGCTCTGCCTTCGACAGCAGCGGCTCCATCTCTATACGTTCCACCTGACGCTTAAGCTCTTCGGCAACAAGTGGTGCGATCTTCTCCAGCGGTAATGATGAAACGATACGTTTGGCAAGCTTATCAATCGCCTCATGTGTTGTCGTCGTATGAAGCTCTTTCTCTGCCATCTCCAGGATCATTTGTGACACCGGCATTTCGGCAATCTTGGCAGCAATGCTGTCTTTGTTCAGCAGATTGTTCTCTACTGCAGATACGAGGGCCTCCGTAATTTTCTTACGGTTCTTCGGGAGCAGCGCCGTATGTGGTATTTTGAGTCCCAGTGGATGGCGAAAGAGGGCCGTGACTGCAAACCAGTCAGCAAGCCCGCCAACGAGTCCGGCTTCAAAGGAACCGACAAGCATCTTACCAACCGTACTATCTTGAAAGGGCAGCGATGCTGCGAACCCAGCACCCATAATAACAAGCGACCATGCTGCGGCTTTTTTCGTCTGTTTAACCATTTGGGTTGACTCCTTCAACTACTTAATCTATATAGAATACATGTGTAGATCATGCGTATGGATAAAGCTATGTATAATATTCATCTTATCACCACAATTGTATTATTCCAAACTCTGGATAAACAAAAAAAACGGGCCGACCTATGGTCGCCCCGTATTTATGCTGAGCCTTAATATGAATCGATCTCGCCGCATGAAAGCTGTACGTCTCCATTCCGCTAAGGCCCAGCTTATTACTCTCATGTTACTACTCTCCACGCTGGATCAGCCGGAAATCATCATAGTGGAATCCTGGTGCAACTACACAGGACACTAGCACCGGCTCATCTCCGAGTGGCCGAGCCATCTGCCATTGTCCGCCTGGCGCCAGTGCCTGAGGATGCTGCCCTGCTACAACGTCTGGGCCCAGAATGAAGGATTCTGTCTGATTCGGATCCCCTTCACCGCTGCCGCCGATGATAAGCTCGAGTGGACTGCCAGAGTGCCACATCCACAGCTCATCGGAATGAACGACGTGCCAATCTGAGAATTCACCAGGGTGCAGCAAGAAATAAATCGAGGTAGCCGCTGGGCGCGCTCCGGAGTATACACCTGGCAGTACGGATTGAGGAATTTGGTATGCCGCCTTCCAGATCTCCTTGTACCAGCCACCTTCCGGATGCGGCTCCATGGAGAGCGCAGCAACCAATGGTGATAAATTACGTTCTGTCATATTCGTTAACCCTGCCTTTTATATAATAATTTCTAACAGCTTCCTTGATACTATAGAGTGTATCATACTAGAAAACCTGGATGCTCTCAAACGAATAGGATCACAAAATCACTTCATTTCCATTCAATAATCCGGCTGCACAGCTGAGACAACAGATTTCCCTCATGGCTAATGACCAGTATACCCAATTCGCGTTCTACAGCCATCTTCTTAACGACATTCCAGATCTGAGCCTGTGTTACAGCATCCAGCATGGTGGTCATTTCATCTGCAATGAGAAATTTCGTGCCGACTCCGAGTGCACGGGCTACGCAAAAACGCTGCAGCTCGCCGCCTGACAGCTCACCCGGTCTTCGTGCAAGCCAGTCCTCTTCAATTCCTAGCGAGTGCAGCAGCTCTCTATCATACACACCCGCTTCCTGCAGCACTTTATGCATGTGCCATCTTGGATTAACCGCGGATTCTGGATGCTGTAAGACCAGCTGAACCGGTGCATAACCTGTATATAAAGACAGCGGCGCGCCATCCAGAAGCACCTCACCCTCAAGCGGCTGTAAATAACCTGCCAGCAGCCTGGCCAGTGTTGATTTCCCAGCACCACTCGGTCCCCGAAGACCCACCATCTCGCCAGAGGAAATAGACAGATGGATATCCCTCATACACCAATCCTGACGACGACCGTACCGAAAACCAAGCTTCTTCGCCTCAAGTTGCATGAATGCATCTCACCTCTCCGCCCCGCAGCACCCGGAGGGGTGGCAGCTCTTCTGTACATTGCCAGGTTGCCATTGGACATCGGTTGGCATACTTACACCCGCTTGAATGAAGTCTTCTATCCAGTGTCAGTTGAGGTCTTGGAGGCATCTTAAAGCCATTATGCGGCAATGCGTTCCAGAGCGCCTTCGAATACGGATGCCTCAGCCGCTCTCCGTTGCCTGTGAAATCTTCCGGCCGTGCAGTCTCTACATTGGTTCCTGCGTAAAAAACAACGAGCTCGTCTGCAATTTGAAGTGCGGATTCAACATCGTGGGTTATCCATAGGATACCTGCCCCTTGGTCGGCAATGGAGCGAAAATGTCTCAGCGTCTCAGACAGTGCCTCCACATGAATACCAGGCGTCGGCTCATCTGCAACAATCAGCTCCGGTTCGCCTGCCGTTGCAATGGATAACAGCACTCGCCTCGCCATACCGCCGGACAGCTCAAATGGATACCGCTCTGTCACATCGGTGGCTAAGCCATATTTACTTAGAATCTCACTCAGTCTCTCATGCATAAGCCTCTTCTTTGTATGTCTTCGGGAGGTGGTAGTGCCTTTCATCTCGATCAGGTCATTACGTTCATTACTTCGTTCAAAGCTGTAGCTTATCTGGGGGCCTACCTTCATCAGAGGGTCGAGGTATTGTACAGACTGTGGTACCAGCGCAAGACGGCTGCCTCGAAGCGCTGTCTGAGCAGCGATATTCAATGGTTTACCGTTATAATAAAGCGTTCCGCGAGTAATCGCATTAGACGGAAGAATGCCCAGAATCGCATGGGCCAGCAGGCTTTTTCCCGATCCGCTCGCGCCGATCACTGCTGTAATTCGGCCTGCTTTGGCGGTCATACTCAGTCCATGGATGACCTCGGTCTCCTCTACCTGGAATAATCCCTTGCCGCGCGCAAATGCGACCGATAAGTTGTCTATTTTGAGCAAAGTCATATCAACTCTATACCCCTCTCTTTATCGCTCAAGCCTGATCGGTTCACTATAGCTTCTAATTCCGTGACCCAGAGTATCAAAAGCAAGCACCGTAAGCACGAGTGCCAGTCCGGGGAAGAAGGCCAGCCACCACATTCCTGCCGATAAATATCGCATTGATTCTGACAAGATAATGCCGATGGCAGGCTGCTGGGGTGATAAACCGAGACCTAGAAAGGTAATGGCCGCCTCATGCAATATCGCATGGGGAAACACGAGGAGCAGACCGACAAGCAGCTGCGGGATCAGATGCGGAAGCATATGATGCAGGGCAACATAGCCCTGTGACTTCCCCATTCTCCGAGATACCTGTATATAATCAGCCGACTTCAGCTGAAGCATGTCAGCACGGATCACTCGGGCTAGCTGCGGCCAGTGTGTGCATGCGATTGCGATAATGACTCCTTTGGCTCCGCCGCCAAAGACGAAGGCGATCAGAATGAGCGATACCAAATGCGGAACACTCATAAACAGATCAATAAACCAGGCTACAGCCTGATCCATTCTTCTGCCCACAGCTGCAAGCAGGCCGACCAGCAAGGCGATAAGACTGGAAGAGGCTGCTGCCATGAGCCCAACTTGTATACTGTAAGCTAGCCCTTTCAAGGTGCGGTTAAACATATCACGCCCAAGCCAATCCGTCCCGAACAAATGCCCGGCACCCGGTGCGAGGTTACGTTCCGTTAGCGACGTATAGGCTGCCTGCTCTGGCAGGAATGAGCCCAAGAGCAGGACCGCAGCCAAGAATCCGGCACTTGCTAGAATTCGAATTAGATTTTTGCCTCGGGTATTCCGTGTTCGTCTGACTCCGGCAGGGGCAGAGGATCGTTCCAGCTGCTGCATTTACACCGCCTCCTTTGTATCGAACCGTGGATCAATCCAGCGGTATAACAGGTCGGCAATGAAATTGCCGGTGAAGACGAACAGTGTGCTGCACAGAACCAGTCCCAGCAGGAGAGGCACGTCGCCGCGAAGCCCTGCTTCAACCGTGGCTTGTCCCAGTCCGGGGTAAGAGAATACCTGTTCCGCCAGTACGGCCCCGCCAAACAGTTCACTAAAGGACGCAAATTGAAGCGTTATTGCAGGCAGCAGGATATTGCGAAGTCCATGACGCCGGAACAGCGTGAAGCCTTGCTCCCCCCTGGCACGTGCATACAGCACGTAATCCGACTCCAGCACATCGATCAGCTTCTGACGGGTGTGAAGCGCAATATTTGCTACTCCCGTTACACTTAGTGTCAGTGCTGGGAGAATCATATGCCGCAGTCTTTCTATGATGGTCACCTCACTGCTGAGCACTCCTGCAGGCACACCGAGTCCGATGGGAAACCAGCCGAGCCAAACGCCAAATACCATCAGTGCCAGCAGGGCGAGCCAGAAGGCGGGTGTGGAAGCGAGCACATAGCAATACCCTTTGACCACATGATCCAGCCAGCTTCCCTTATTCATTGCGGCTAACGAGCCGAGGGCAAATCCGAGCACACCCGAGATCATCCAAGCCGTTCCCATCAGTGCGAGAGAAGCCATAAACCGATCCTGAATCAAATCCAGAACCGGCTCCCGATAGATCATGGAAGTCCCAAAATCCCCTTGCAATAGGGATGACAACCACTTGCCGTACCTAACCAGCGGCTCCTCATCTAATCCCCAGCGCTCTCTGATCTGCTCCAGCTGCTCAGGACTTACCTTGATGGCATCTGCACCTACATACGCCATCACCGGATCCACTGGTGAATACTCCATCAGCATAAAGGCAATGAAGCTGACTGCGGCCAGCAGTGATGCAAGCCGGAGCACTTTTTTCAATAGATATAACATCCAGCTGCTAAATGGTACGCGCTGTCCACTGCCCTGCATTACTGCGACCCTTCCCAGGTCCACTCTTCAATATTAGAGGTAATCGGCCATCCATGACCGTGCGGATGGATCTGCTGCTCGCCGATATTCAGTCCTTCACGCACGAGATAGATATGATCGACATTAACGAGCCATGCCCATGGCGCATCCCCTTGGAAGCCAAAGCCAGTCGTTCCATCCCATAGTGCCTTCTGCCAATACTCCCATGCTTCCTCTTCGTCGGTTGCCTTCATCGCTTTATCCATCCACGCATCGACCGTAGGATTACTGTACTGTCCAGCGTTGTAATATCCCACTCCATTTTTGGTACTGGAGTATAGATTGTAGGTTTCAAGCGGATCATGGCTTCCCCACCCGAACAGCACCGGATTCGCATACATCAGCTTCTGTACTTCTTCCCGGCTCTTCCCTTCAACCTCAATCTGAATACCCGCTGACTTCACCATATCGGCTACAGTCAGGGCAATCGACTGTCTGGTCATATCTCCGGCAAAATAATACAGTTTAAAGCTCGCTTCAAGTGCGCCTTTCTCTACAATTCCATCATTATCTGTATCATGCCATCCTGCTGCTTCGAGAATCCGCTTTGCTTCTGCCGGATCCGCATCCTCAAACTGTGCTTCCTCACTGCCCCACGGCAGATCATCCGCTACAGAGTATGCTGGACGACCATACCCCTCAAGCACACCTTCTACCAGCGCCTCTCGGTCAATCGCCACATTCACAGCCTTTCGGATCGCTGCATCAGCGGTTACATCATTGCCGGTCATTATCCCTTCTGAGGTTGTCCCTCCTGCCGGATTGTACGGAAATACAATTCCGCGATTGTCTACGGTTTTCACGGCTTCAAGCTTCATGCCCGGAACCTCTTGTCTGGTAAAAGCGGCAGGAATCGCCGCTACATCCACCGTACCTGCCTGCGCCGCAGCATAGGCCGCGTCCTCTTCCAGGAACAAGAAGGTCAAGCGATTGAAATATGGCTGTTCCCCATAGTACTCCGGATTCCGCTCCACGATGACCTGCTGACCCTTGTCCCACTGCACCAGCTTATACGGGCCTGAGCCGATCGGCTGCTCTGCGTAGCTCTCATCATAAGCATGCTCCGGCACAATGCCGAGTGTAGTCAAAAGCGATATGAACGTTGACTGCGCTTCTACTAATGTGAACACTACCGTGGCAGCATCAGCCGCCTCTACTTTCTCCATGTTGGTTAGATCAATGATGGACGCGCTCTTCGCAGCAGTCTCGAAGGTAAAGACCACATCCTCCGCTGTCAGCGCCTCACCGTCCGAGAACTGGACGTCCTCCCTCAGCTTAACCGTCCAGGTCTTGCCATCCTCGCTTACTGTATAATCCGTTGCCAGATCATTCACCACATTGAGGTCCGCATCCCGTTTAAGTAATGTACTCTGAAACAGTGGAGAACCATATTGCCCCCAGCCTGTTGTCGGGTCATATCCTGCCTCCGTCTCTGTACCGATGGCCAGAATCAGCTCGTCCTTCACATCAAGTGCTGTCATCTGTCCTTGGGTTACTGCATTCTTATCCCCCTGGGTACAGCCTGCAAGAATGATTGAAAATGATGTTGACATAACTAACATGGATTTCAATAACCGAAGCTTCATTGGACCGTTCTCCCCCGTATTTTGTCTATATTCAGATATCGTGCTACAAATTTTACTAATTGTAGCACGATATTCGGAGAGCCATCAACCATATTTTGGATTAAAACCACTGGTGGCGTAATGAAAGTTGACATAAGTCAATCATGCCAGAAAAAAATCAACACGGAGAGAAATCATAAAGCGAATAAAAAAGAGCATAAAAAAGAGGACCCTCATTCACCATTAGGCAAATTTGAAGATCCTCTGCTGATATATAGACTGCAGCTATAACTTAAGAAGCACAGTTCTCACATTCAAAATAACGATTGGATGCGTCCATCGTTTTGAGTAGTTTACCCACGACGACATCCTCCAGGTCTGTAAATTCAAGATCAGCGATCCGCTCACGGACAGCTTCTTTTGCCTTCTCTTCAGACTCCTCTACCCAGCTGAATTCACCGCGGAAGCCAGTGGATTGTAGTTCATATTCGAAGAGATAGCGGTTCATCTAATATTCCCTCCCATTTCTATATCGCAGCTTAAAAATACCAATATAATACAATAGATAGTGGTAACCTCTATTGTATACCCCTATATATAGTCTGTAAAGAGGGATAGCCACTTAAATATGTGAATGGGCTTTCTCTTTCTCATCATCATTAAACGTCACAGACAGCTCAGCATAGTGTACACCCTTCTGAACCTGGATCTGTTGATGCAATGAGCGAAGGCTGCTGACAGATCCGCGAACAGCAATGACTTCTAGACACTGATGATGATTGAGATGAACGTGCATATTTGAAATAATGTCTTGGTGATAATGATGCTGCAATTCCATAAGCTTACTCGGCAGCTCACTGGCATGATGGTCATAGACCATCACAATCACACCGGCCACCTGCTCGTCCGAATGCAGTCTTGAAGGCTCAAGCATCGTTCTTCTAGCCAGATCACGAATGGCTTCGGAACGATTCTTATAGCCCTGTTCCAGTATATATTTGTCAAACTGTTCGATCAGCGGCGTCGGGAATGCTACGCCAAATCGAGTCAGCTCATCCTTATCGTTCATGTTGAACCCTCCTGTCCTTCAATTAAACATCATATGAACAGAAGTTTAACATAGGAACGTGGTTTGAAATATAGAAATGAACCCTAATCGCTAACTGCCGCTTCATCTTCTCCGTATCAGCGAGCCGCTTCGCACACCCGGTCCTGCTAATATTTGGCACCCTTCCTGCTCGCTTGCGACCCCGTAGACAATACCAGTGCTATCCGATCCTGTTACCACGAGCAGCCGTCCGTCGGCTCCGAGTCCTTCGAGCTCGGACAGCTCTACACCACGGCATTGATGCAAGCTGACAAGAGAGCCTTGATCTACCTTTGCTGTAATATGTGTCAGCTTCAGATGCTTGGCCTGAGAACATACGAATCCATTTACTGCTTGTACGTGATAATTGTCCACACTTAGATCTTCCACAGGCATTTCAGGGAGACCATTCATGTACAGTGCAGTTTGGGCTCCACTGCATACCACCTCACGAATGGATATATTACGAAAAATCGGCGTCCCCTCGCCCACAGCATAGATCTTCTCATCTCCTCGGCCCGAGCCTTCCTTCCCCTCATAGAAGAGTGAGAAGGAAATGGCCTCCTTCGTTATATCAAGCATCCGGATCCGCTCTATGATAATATCCTCTACAATCCCGCCGCGGCCTCTCGCGCTCTTAAAGCGCAGACCGATATCCGTTCCCATAAACATACAATCGGAGACTCGGATATGCCGAACGCCGCCGGACATCTCACTGCCGATGACAAATCCGCCGTGCCCATGATACACCGTAGAGTGGCGAATGGTTACATATTCAGTAGGGATGCCGAGCTCGCGTCCCTCTGCGTCTTTGCCTGATTTAAGACAGATGGCATCATCTCCGACATCGAAGGAGCAGTACTCAACGAGCGCATGCCTTACTGAATCGAGATCGAGCCCATCCCCGTTCTGTGCGTACCACGGATTCCTGACATTCACATGGCGAATCGTAACATGCTCACAGGCCCATGGATGCAAGTTCCACGCCGGGGAATTCTGAAAGGTGACTCCTTCCAAGAGCACTCGCTTACAGCGGCGCAGACTGAGTAGATTAGGACGCAGATATTCATGAGCCGGCTCATAAGCTGCCTTGTCCCTTACTCCGGATGTATGGAGGGCCTCCGTCAGGGAAGCACCGTTCATTGCCCGTTCGGACGGCCACCAGATGGAATTCCCTCCTTCACGCTCGTTAACAACACCACCGGAGGCGACGAGTGCTCCCCAGGCTGAAGCGGTGAGCTTGTTCTGCTTCACAGGTCTCCATGCATCACCGCTGCCATCGAATATACCTTCCCCGGTTATAGCCACATCTGTGAGATTCTCACCGTCCAGCGGAGATCTTGAGCGGATCACCTCACGCCCTTCATAGCTTGATAGGATGAGTGGATAATCCGTATATTCTCTGCTAAACCGAACGAGGGCCCCCCGCTCTAAATGCAGCTCTGTTCGGCTCTGAAGCAGGATCGGTCCTGTCAGCCATATACCGGCAGGGATAATGACTCTGCCCCCGCCTGCTTGCGCACAGGCCGCCAGCGCTGAGTTAATATGATCTGTATTATCGTATAGCCCATTGCCAAGGGCACCAAAGTCCACAATTCGAAATTCACGCTGCGGGATATCCGGAAGTTTAACATGATACAGAGAAGTTTCCGTTCCATCGATCTCATGCACGTTCAGTTCCTTCACAGGCATCAAATCTCCTTTGTACTTATATAATGAAGTTCAAGATTCCATTGCTCTCCCGTGATATATTCGCAGCTTCTCTATCATATTCCTTGCAAAAAAGATCATATTTTTGAAAATATTGCTTATTTATGTTTTAAGACCCATTTTATAGACAATGCCAGCACCTCAATTTCATTATTCCTAACAAGCAACTCACATTCATACAACAAAAGTACTAGATCAATTGCTACTTATGTAATGTTTCATGACAAATAGATTGCTCTACTCTTTGGTCTTATTGTATCATTATATTCATATTTCCTTTATATTCCTTAGATGGATGAGTAGAAATAGAAAAGGGCGGTGATCTCCCATTGATTGAGTTTAAAAATGTTAACAAACATTACGGCAGCTTTCACGTACTCAAGAACATCGACCTCCAGATTAAGGAAGGCGAAGTCGTCGTGATCATCGGCCCTTCCGGTTCAGGCAAAAGCACCTTGCTGCGCTGCATCAATCGTCTGGAGACGATATCCGGCGGAGAGCTGCATGTCAGCGGCGTTCCTCTGCATCAGCGCAAGATCGACATTAACAAATTCCGCAAAGACATCAGCATGGTATTCCAGCATTTCAATCTATACCCCCACAAGAAGGTTATCGAGAATATTACACTGGCTCCTATCAAGGTGAAGAAGGAGTCCAAGGCTGCTGCAGCTGAGACCGCGATGAAATATTTATCCCGTGTCGGCATTGCAGAGAAGGCAGATAGTTATCCCAGCCAGCTCTCCGGCGGACAGCAGCAGCGTGTAGCCATCGCAAGAGGACTCGCCATGGATCCCAAAATCATGCTGTTTGACGAACCCACCTCGGCACTCGATCCCGAGATGATCGGCGAAGTTCTTGATGTCATGCGAACTTTGGCAAACTCGGGGATGACGATGGTGATCGTCACACATGAGATGGGCTTTGCCCGCGAAGTAGCCGACCGGGTTATTTTTATGGACGAGGGACAGATCCTGGAGGATGCTGCCGCAGAACAATTCTTCTCTAACCCTAGAGAAGAACGCGCACGCCAATTTCTCAGCCGTTTAATCCATCATTAATTCATAAATGATAAAAAAAGGGGTGTTTTTATTTATGAAAACGAAGAAGAGATTTAAAGGTTCCAAGCTCTCGCTCTTATTCATGCTTATGTTTGTTATTGTACTCGCCGGCTGCGGCAATGATGAAGCATCGCCAGCTACAGGCTCCTCAGGAACATCAGGCGGCCAGGAAGCATCAGAGAACATAGATACCATCGCAGCGATCAAGGAACGCGGCAAAGTCATTGCAGGTGTTAAATACGACACCCGGCTGTTTGGACTGAAGGATCCTATATCCGGCAATGTTGAAGGCTTCGATATCGATATGGCCAAGGCGCTCGCCAAGAAGATACTCGGCGATGAGACCAAAGTAGAGCTGAAGGAGGTCACCTCCAAGACCCGGACACCGCTTCTTCAGAACGGCGAGATCGACATTATCATCGCGACGATGACTATTACTGAGGATCGTAAGAAGGAAGTCGACTTCAGCGATGTTTATTTTAATGCAGGTCAGTCTCTGCTTGTAGCCAAGGGCAGTCCGATCACAGGGATTGATAGCCTCAATGCGGATACGACAGTACTTGCCGTTAAAGGCTCAACCTCTGTTACGAACATTAAGGAAAAAGCACCGGATGCCAAAGTACTCGAATTCGAGAACTACCAAGAAGCCTTCACTGCGCTGAAAGCGAACAAAGGCGATGTGCTGACCACAGACAACTCCATTCTTCTGGGTATGATGCAGGACGATCCGAACTTCGAAATGGTTGGAGACATCTTCACTGACGAGCCTTACGGCATGGCCATTCGCAAAGGCGATCAACAAATGGTCGATACCGTCAATGAAATGCTTCAAGAGATGAAAGACAGCGGAGAATATGATGAGCTCTATGAAAAATGGCTGGGAACAAGTCCGCCAAGCGCGGAGTAACCCGTATACTCATCCTTTCGTAAGGGCGGCTCGGCCGCCCTTCTTTATTTGCAACTAAGAAGGAGTGAATCCGATGCCAGAAATTGATATAAGTGTGCTATGGCGATACTGGGATGATTTCTCGGCAGGCTTTCTGAATACGCTGAAGATCAGTCTCATGGCGCTGATCGGCAGCTTTCTGATCGGTGCCGTTATCGCTGTATTTCGAATTGCACCCATCAAGCCGCTTAACTGGTTTGGTGCGGCCTATGTTGAATTCATACGTAATATTCCACTACTTGTGACGATTTTCTTTTTCTATTATGGGCTCTCATCTGTAGGACTCAATCTAGATGGCTTCGTATCCGGGACACTGGGTCTAACCATCTACACCTCTGCCTTTGTGGCCGAATCCATCCGGGCAGGGATTCAATCCGTACCCAAGGGGCAGCTGGAGGCAGCCCGCTCTTCGGGGCTCAGCTATATCCAGACGATGGTGCATGTCGTGATGCCTCAGGCTGTTCGTATCGTGCTCCCTGCCATGGGGAATCAGTCCATCAATCTGGTGAAGAATTCTTCCATACTGGCTGTCGTTGCCGGACTGGATCTGATGTATTTTGCAGACAGCGTCAATTCAGCTACCTTCCAGACGCTATCGGTCTACACCGTTGTTGCTATTCTCTATCTCGTGATTACACTTCCGTTAAACTTCCTTGTCCACTACTTGGAGAAACGCTTAAATCAGCGTGAGATCCGAAATACAACCAAAAAACCGCGTTCACCCAAGCTGCCAAGAGGACTGGACAGGCCGCTTAACTAGCTTCTTCAGACGTGAAAGGAGGAGGACAAAATGGATTTTGCAGGCGCTTATACCTGGCCCTATATACGATTTCTTCTTGAAGGCTTCATGCTGACATTGCAGGTCGCCGGTGTCGCCATCCTGCTCAGCTTCATCGTTGGCATCATCCTAGGCACCATTCGATATACGAAGTTTCCCGTTATTTCGCAGATCGTTGCCGTGGTCGTGGATACGATCCGCAACCTCCCGCTCTTTCTCATCATTCTGGTATCATACCTGATCCTTCCCCAGTTCGGAATCAACATGTCCGTATTCTGGGCTGCTGTATTCGGACTGACGATATTTGAAGGCTGTATGATCGCCGAGATACTCCGCGGCGGACTTAATTCCATAGATAAAGGGCAGATTGAAGCAGCACGTTCATCGGGCCTCAGTTACTTTCAGACACTGCGTCTGATTACACTCCCGCAGGCGCTGCGCCGCATGGTACCTCCCCTGCTCAGCCAGACCATATCATTGCTGAAGGATACTTCACTTGCTGTCGCCATCTCCTTGCCGGAGCTGATGAATCACGTGCGTATTGTCGGAGGCCAAAATCCAGATTTCTACCTTCCGATGATTGTTTTTGCCGCGATGCTCTACTTTATCGTTAATTATTCGCTATCTCTCTTTGCCCGGAGACTCGAGACCCGCGTCGACGCTTAATCATCTTAAGGGTAGAGGCTGGATAAGTGAAACTGCACCCCGATTGTTAGATACTCACTAACAGTTGGAGGTGCAGTTTTTATATGATTAAATAGACTTTGAACTGTATCCACTTGTTAGCATAGGAGGATCAATCATTTTGAAGAAAAAGAAATGGATCTTATCGTTTATTTCCTTGTTCATTCTCATTTACATTGCATTCGGCTTTTGGATAGCGAGCGATACCAAACTAATTTTAGAAAAATCTCTTGAATCTGTTGATGATTATACCGAATACATGAGCCAACCATTTTTTGATAACACCAATTTAACAGCAAGAGGCGATACTTCAAGCCGTTTTACATATCATCCTGAAAATCATAAACTAGGCACTGTTTTCGCACTACATTTCTTCTTCATTTCAAAAGTATTTGTAACGCATGAATACGATCAGCCTGACTTCGGATTTCGTGAAACACTCACAATAAATCTAAAGCTTATGAACGGGCACTGGTATGCTTCAAACGTTAAATTTAATCCGTAGCGGCTCAGGCAACCTCATATCCTTCTTCAAGTCGAACAGAGCGCAGATCATCTTTTTTTCTCATTTCCACACAGAACCTGAATATCCTATTCATAAGGATTTCCAGTTTCTTTTGTATGCTTCGTCTTGAAGATGTCGATACTTGCAATAAAAGGAGGCTGCCTTGACGTGAACACCTTGCTTATTGCCCTGTTTATTATTCTACCCTTCATTCTGAGTGCCATTTCTCTGCTCTTCAAGCCGATACAGAGAGTGCTGCACTTCATTGCCTTGTTCTGTTTCTATGCTGCAGGGGTATGCCTGCTAATCTCTGTCTATCACACGAATATGAGCGGCATGACCTTTACGACACAGATTCATCACATCCTGCTCGACCCGCTGTTCGTCATTCCCGCTGCTTACCTTGGAATCTACATTCCATTCCTCATCATTACGTACCTTCTGCTCCCCAAGAAGAAATGATGATTGTTACGGCTTAATAAAAATAATCCAACAAAATACAGATTAACAATTGCAATTTGATTAAAAAACATGCATAATAAAATCATTGATAATGATTATCATTATTGTAGGTTGTCTTCATGGCAAACTGCAAATTTTCTATATAAAGGGGACTCTAAGACAGAATGAAAGCATCCGTAACCAAAACTACTCTGCAGCTTGATGATTATCTGGACCTGCTTAATCTGGCGGTGTCCATTGGCGACGAGAAATGGCAGAAGGAAATTATTCGCAAATTGTCTTATACTTATCCTGCAAAAGCCGCTACCCATATGAAGTAACTCATACTTAACTCACATATAGAATTGAGAGCCTGCTGTCGATTCTTATTCCATTCAAAGACACCCATTCCAGAGCGGCGGGTGTCTATTTTATTTGATCCATAGATTATTTATAATCTGCAAATCTTCGAAGAGCACGCATGATTCGAAGGGCAGCCGCAAATTTCATGCAGTTCCTTCAGCTCACGAATGAGTATTTTCCCTTGGGTCACTTCAATGATCCCTTGATCCTTCCATCCGCTCAGCGTCTTCGTCACATTCTCACGTGTCGCACCAATCATCTCAGCAAGATCGGCATGGTTCAGCTTTTTCATAACTAGAATTCCTTCTGGCGTCGCTTTACCATAACTGTTGCTCGCTCTCACCAGCATCGATGCCAGCGCTCCAGCCTTGCCGTTCATTAACAAATCGCGAAGCTTAAGCTGCGTTATCCGCTGCATCGTTCCCATCCACCGAATGAACTCCAGCGCTATATTTCCGTTCTCACTAAGGAGTTTCTCCAGATCATTCATCATGATGACTCCAACCACGCCGCTCTCAACCACTTCCGCCCCTTGCCCGTAGACTTCACCGTCTACACCGCCGAACTCCCCTAGCAGATCGCCGGCATGCATGAAGGACAATATGATCTGCTTCCCGTCCTCGCTCATCTTGGTCATCTTGATCCGACCCGATTTGACATAATAAATCGCTTCTACATCGTCACCTTCGTAATACAATATTTCTCCGGCCGTGATCGTCTTGGGCTGCATGATGCTTAGAAGGGCCTCTTTAAGCAACGCCTCTCCTTGAATGTCCGTTCCGCCAATACCACTCACCGTCGCCTCACGTCTCCTTTGGTTAAGTACAATTGTCATCTCCATCCGCCTCCACTCTCTCTTTGATTCTATTGTACCGTGTACGGGTCGGGGCTGTGATCAGGGAAACACCTGATTTTTGAAGTGAATTCCCCCTAAATTCATCCATTATTTCTCCAAGTGAAGTTTTTCACTGCCGCCGTATACATTTACGGTAATGATTAATGCATGAATCCATAACATCCATGATTAAATTATTGAAATGGAATCATACAAGTGGAAAAATATAAAAAGGATGTGATGACCCATGCACCGCTTAACCCTATTGGACGAAGAGGCTTTAAACCGTTTGCATCAAAATTTGACATCCGACTTTACTGCGATCGTGCTTCTCACAGAGCCTGAGGGCAAGCTTAGGGTCATTTCAAGCTTAGGCCGCCGCAGCGAACGCACGAGCAAACTAGCCTTCCGCCCAAGCCAAGGAATAGCCCAGTATGTATTTAAGTATGGGCGTAAATATATGATTGATGGATCCAGTCTGGACCTGTCCGGGCTCCGCCAGACCTGCCCTCTCCTGCTCGCTGAGCGGCTGAAGAGCATCATCGCCGTACCGATCCTGCATAACAAACTACCCGTCGGCCTGATCATTACCGGCCATCGTTCTAACTACACTTTCACCGACACCGATATTAAACGAGCACAGAATGAAGCTAATGTTATTTCTCAATCTATAAACGCGTTTTATCCCGTATCTCCCTGATCATTCATGTATATAAGAGACCTGTTGATATGGATTCGTCTGCAGCTTTTTCCTGTGTGTAGTAGAATGGTAGTTAGATGACACTGTCAGGGAAACGGAGGAGAGTCTATTGATTAGGATCGTGATTGTAGATGACCACGTCGTCGTTCGTTCCGGACTCAGCGCACTGCTGAACGGCAAACATGATATCGAAGTGATCGGCGATGCTGCAGACGGTGATGAAGCCATTACCAAGACAGAGGAGCTGAGGCCTGATGTCGTGCTCATGGACTTCAGCATGCCTCCAGGTAAGGATGGTCTCACCGCGACAACAGAGCTGAAGAAGAAAATGCCCGATGTCCACGTCCTTATTCTTACCATGCATGATGATGAAGAATATTTGTTTCGCGCCATTCAGGCAGGCGCATCCGGATATATTTTGAAGAGCGCACCGTATGAGGAGCTGATCACCGCTATTCGTTCTGTCGCGGAAGGCAGCGCCTATCTCTATCCGAGTGCAACGAAGAAGCTGATGCAGGAATACTCTGAAATGATACGCCGGGGAGATACAGACGGTCCGTTCGAATCTTTGTCTGAGCGGGAAAAAGAAATCATGGCCTGGATTGCCAAGGGCTACTCCAACAAGGAAATTGCCGAGCATCTCGTTATCAGTGTGAAGACGGTCGAATCTCACAAAAGCAACCTGATGGATAAGCTTGGCTTGAAGAGCCGGCCAGAGCTGGTCAAGCTCGCCATGAAGAAGGGACTGCTCTCTTATGACTGATCAGCAGCAGAGCTTTACCACCCCTTTTGGCAGCTATTCAGTTGATACACTACTGACCGAAGTGGATCGGCATATCGAGGAGATCCCTGTCAAAACAGAGCTGAAAAGTGCGCTCCGCGAGCTCAGCGACCTGAAGCTGGCGCTTGACGAGTCTTCAATCGTCGCCCTGACTGACCAAAGGGGAACGATTCTGTACGTCAACGATAAATTTTGCGAAGTGTCCAAGTATCCCAGAGAAGAGCTGATTGGTCAGGACCACCGGATTATCAACTCAAAATATCATAGCAAGGAATTTATGAAGGACATGTGGCGAACCATCGGTCAAGGCAAAGTGTGGCATGGCGAGCTTCGAAACATCGCGAAGGACGGCAGCATTTACTGGGTAAACACAACGATTGTCCCGATCTTGAACGAACAAGGAAGACCCAAGCATTACCTCGCTGTGCGAAATGAGGTTACCAAGCTCAAACAGGTTGAAGCCGAGCTGCAATCCATGATGAGCAAGGTGATCAGCATCCAGGAGGAAGAACGTAAACGCTTCTCACGAGAGCTTCATGATGGCCTCGGGCAGAGCCTATACTCCCTCGTCATCCAGATTGATCAGCTCGCTTCGAGTCAGAGCGATAGGCCCAATGACCTCGGGCCTCTGCGGGATCAGGTTACTTCCATTATTGAAGAGGTTCGAGGGCTTGCGTGGCAGCTTCGCCCCTCTGTGCTCGATGATCTCGGTGTCGTCCCTGCCATTCGTTCTTATATTGAGAATTATCGTAATTACTACGGGATTGAAGTCACCTTTGAATGCAGTCTGCATCGTCGTCTGCCCCACCGTCAGGAGCTGGCCGTCTATCGGATCATTCAGGAGGCACTCACCAATACCGCAAAGCATGCGGATGCGTCTTATGCCAGTGTCATTATTGATGACAGCGAGCAAGAGCTGACGATCGTCATTGCCGATCAGGGGGAAGGCTTCAATCGAGAAATCCCCGGAGCCGGCGTCGGGATGTTCAGTATGGAGGAGCGTGCACGAAGCGCGGGTGGAGCTCTATCTATTGAAACGAGTATAGGCGAAGGCACGAGGATTACAGTGTCCTTCCCCAAGAGATAGAACGAATGAAGGACATGCTGCGAGCAGCATGTCCTTCTGCATCCTCTGCATCCTTGTATCCTTATACGTTCTCTCTTCCCTTTGCTCCTCTACATCCTTGTATCCTTCTTATACGCCATCTTGCCCTTAGAGATGATGATGCCTCTTTCTCCTCTTCACTCCACCCCCCTCTCTCTGTCTGCTTGTTATTTGAATTAACCCGTAAGAAGCCATGGACTCACTTATTTCGTTGCCGCGATTTGAGGACCGGTTACCTTGCTCTTCACTCCTGCATCCCCTTTGACGAATAAGAAGAGCACCCCTCCGATGAGCAGCAGAACGCCGGATAGATAAAAACCAACCTCAATGTTCCCTGTAACGTCTGACAAGTAGCCTGTAATATACGGTGCAAAGATCGAGGAGAGCATGCCTGCAAAGTTAAAGAAGCTGTAAGCCTTAGAATACATATGAGACTTCGTGTTATCTGCTACAAAAGAAATTAGAATCGGATCCAAAGCCAGCTTGCCGACAAAACCATAAATGATCAGTCCAACAATCATGAGCGAATAATTTTCAACATAAGGAATGACGAATTGGCATATTGCACCGAAGAATACGAGGATAAGGATAAGCGGCTTCTTGTTCTTGGCCCGATCGGACAAATAACCGAACAAGATCGCTCCCGGAATCGAGGCCCATGGAACCAGCGAGGCAATGATACCCGTCTCAGAGCCCTCAAGACCGCGTGACTCCTGCAGGTAGAACGGCAGCCAGGTCATCATGCCGAAGAAGCCGTAGAGTGAACAGAAGATGAGAATATACGTTAGAATGTGATTTCTGGTAAATAGATCGCGGATGTTCCCCTTCTCTGCCGGCGCTGCAGCCTCCGATTGAACGACTTCTTTGCTGCGGTCGTCTTTGACGAATACGGCAATCGCAATGGCCACGAAGATCGTCAGCACTCCAAATAGATAGAAGGTGAACTGCCAGCTCATGCCGAGCTCAAAGGTAAAATAACTGGAAGCGATAAAGCCAAGGGAGATGCCGAGTGCCATGCCGCTGTTGATTAGTGCTGAGGACACGCCCCGATACTTCTTGGGGATCGCATTAGCAGATATACCGTACTGAGGACCGTAATACGTTCCTTCTCCAAGTCCGGTAATTGCGCGTATCACGAGGAATACAATGAAGCCGGGAGCAAATCCGCTGAGAATGGTGCCGATCCCGAACAGGATGTAGCCGGCTACAAGCACCTTTACTCTTCCGAAGCGGTCTGCCAAATAGCCCGAAGGAATCTGCATTGCAGCATAGGTAATAAAAAACACAGTCGACATTAACCCAAGCTCCGTGTTGTTTAATCCCCAATCCTCCCCAATGACACCCATGACCGGAGATAAAATATTGCGATCTGCGTACATAAAAGTCCAGCCTAATGCAAACAAAATGATAAGTACCACCGGATTGCTTGTCTTCAAGGATTTCATCATAAATCACTCCCTCATATTTTATGTAAATTTTAATGACACAAAATATTTACACAGACAAAATTATGAGCAAAAACCTCCTTTTTATTAAAAAAGTACAAACAATAATAGAATATTCGGGATTTAAGTGTCATTTAAACTAACATGTTGAAAGAATATCATGACCTTTTCATCGTAGTCAACAACGTTTTGAAAGCAGTAGTAATATATAATGAACATTTTGCATAAAAATGATTGACTTCTCTTTCGAAAAGTTTTTAAATAAGCAATGTGAGTTACATAAAGATGGTTTGGGAATGAAATAATATGCTTTCAGCTTACATCATGTAAGAAAGGTGGTTTTTTGAAATGAGCGAAGAATTTTATGTAAAAAAGAACTCAACAGAGATTCCGCATATGCACAGTCTCGATGAGATAGATCGCAAAATATTAATCGCACTGCATCAGAACAGCCGGATTTCCTATACGGATCTGGGGCAGCAGATCGGACTATCGCGCGTCGCTGTCCAGGCTCGAATTAATGCACTCGCTGAGAAGGAGATTATTGAACGCTTTACAGTTGTCATTAATCCGGTCAAGGTGGGGTTGTCCGTGTCCGCCTTTTTTAATGTAGACATTGAGCCGATGTATTTGGATGAAGTGGCTGAACGGCTGGATCAAGAGCCTGCTGTTACAAGCTTGTACCATATGACAGGTCCGAGCACGCTGCACATGCATGGTATTTTTGCGGATATGGAAGAGATGGAGCAATTTCTGCTTGAGAAATTATACAAAATGCCCGGGATCGTCAAAGTCGAGTCCCAGCTGCTGCTCAAACGCTACAAGAGCCGCATGGGCATGCGTTTATAGGAGGGAACACTTACGATGGACTTACAGCCTTACAAGGAACTTGCGATTGGGATGGCCAGAACAGGCGTGCTTGGCTATGGAGGCGGCCCGTCCGTTATTCCGCTCATTCGCTATGAAGCAGTGACCCGATACAAGTGGATGGAAGATGAAGAATTCGGGGAAACACTCGCGCTCGCAAATGCACTTCCCGGTCCGATCGCCACCAAGATGGCAGCTTATCTTGGATACAAGAAGAAGGGCGTGCTTGGCGCTATTATCTCAGTACTCGCTCATATTTTACCTTCAAGCATCGCGATCGTCGCCCTTCTCGGTGTCATGTATACCCTGAAAGACTCTAAATACATAGCAGGCATGATTGCCGCCGTACGTCCTGTGATCGTCGTCATGCTCGGAATTATGGCTTACGAATTTGCGACGAAGGCCTGGAAAGGGCTGGGCAGGGGGTTTGCAATATTGTTCGGCGTGCTCGCTTTTGTTCTGCTGCAGCTGCTTCAGGTTCACCCGGGTATTGTCGTCATCCTCTTCCTCGGCTACGGCATGTTCCATTTGAATCTTGTGCAGAAATACAAGCGGAATAAACAGAACGATAAAGGAGTGTCTTAAGCGATGGAACGTTTGCAAACATGGTGGGAACTATTCTGGGGCTTCTTTGTCGCGAATGTGCTCGGTTACGGCGGAGGGCCTGCCTCCATTCCACTCATGCAGGAGGAGATCGTTAATCACTACAACTGGATGACGAATGAACAATTCGGCGACGTCCTTGCGATTGGGAACGCCCTGCCGGGTCCAATTGCGACGAAAATAGCGGCATTTGTAGGCTATCAAGTTGCCAGCTGGCCGGGATTCATTATTGCGACCTTCGCCACCGTAGTCCCTTCAGCGGCAGCCCTGATTCTGCTGCTCAGTCTCCTAAATAAATACCGTACCTCAAATGTCGTAAAAGGCATGACACTGCTCGTACAGCCTGTAATCGCTGTGCTGATGATCCTGCTGACATGGGAGATGGGTGTCGTCTCTGTCGAGGTAATTAACTTGTGGCAGACACTTGCTATAGCTGCGATCGCGCTCTGGGTACTGACCAAGACCAAGATTCACCCTGCGCTTGTCATTCTGGCGTCCTTTGCATATGGGGCACTCGTCATCTCGCATACGATATAACATAAGGTATAAAAAAAGAGGCGTTCCGGCCACCTGCTCCCCATGGGGCAGATCTCCGGCAAACGCCTCTTTTCTATAAACTACTCTGTAACAATAACGCTGACCTTCGTCTTCTCTCCAGCAAAATCAACAGTAATGGTTGCTTTACCTTTACCTGTGGCCCTAATCACGCCATCCTTCACCGTAGCAACAGTGATGCGGGATGATTTCCACAGGGCAGGCTTGGACACATTGGCTTCCGTACCATCTGCATAAGTAGCCGTAGCGATGACGCTGGCAGATTTGCCTTTTTTCAGCTCCAGCACAACCTCATCGGTTTGCAAATACTTGAGTGTATCGACATCCAGCGGAATGCTGACCGATTTGGTTCCGTATTTGCCTGTGATTTTGGTCTTGCCATATCCTACAGCGGTTACTTCTCCCTTGCTGACCGACGCTACTTTGTAGCTGCTCGCCTTCCATTCAGCGATGTCCGTAACATCGCGGGAGGAACCATCACTCAGGAATACCGTGAGCGTAATCTCCGCTTTGTCTCCCGACTTCATAGATAGAGAGTCCACGGAAGCTTCAATCCGATCGATATCATCTACTTCTACCGATACCGTAATCTTCTGCTCGCCGTATTCTGCCGTAATGGTCGATTTGCCTTTGCTGTATGCCGTAACGAGTCCTTTCTTCACATCAGCAACACGAGTGCTGCTTGATTTCCATATTGCATCATTGCTTACATCCTGTTCATTTCCATACTGATCCGATGCGGTCAGCTTGATTTGATAAGTCTCTTTGGACAAGAGGGCAACGACAGGTACATCGGCGGACAAGCCGCTTGCCAGGCCCACTTCTACAGACATCGTGTACGACTTACCGTCATACTTTGCCGTAATGTTTGCCTTACCTGTTGCAACACCCGTAATCAGTCCTTCAGAAGAAACATCGGCTACCTTCTCATTGCTGGAGCTCCATTCCGCTTCGTCATTAATGACAACCTCGCGGTTATCTCCATCGAGCGCATAAGTAGCAATCAAATTCGCCTGCAGTGTACCCGCTTCAGGTAATACACCTTTTTTATTTTGAAGCTCTACCTTGTTCGGAATATCAACACTGATCGCAACTTGGACGGTTTTGCCGCCATATGAGGCCTTGATCGTTGCTTTTCCTGATTTATAAGCATGTACGTTACCTTTGGACACATAAACGATATCCGCGTCACTGGAAGTCCAGTCTGCCTTGCCTGTAACCTCTTCCGTTGTACCATCTAGGTAAGTCGCATTCAGCTTAAAAGCATGCGTTCCGCCTACCGTCATCCCAAGCTCTTCTTCCATGATATCTAGATATCTTGCAACTTCAACGTCAACCGGGATTTCAATGCTGCGATCCCCGTATTTGGCTGTGATCGTTGCTGAGCCAGAACCATTGGCATATACTTTGCCATTAATAACATCAACTACTTTTTCATTACTGGAAGTCCATGTTGCATTATTGGTAACAACCGTTTCCTTGTCGTCTGGATATACCGCCGTCAAGCTCAGATTGTCTGTATCTCCAATCTTCATAAACAGACTCGGCTTGTTCACGGTCAGCTTGCGTGTCTTGTCGACATCTACTTCCAGCGTTGTTGTCTTGGTTCCATACTCGGCTGTAATCGTCGCTGTTCCAGCCTTATAAGCAACCACTTTGCCCTGGTAAGCATCCGCTACGTTCTCGTTGCTCGAGGACCATACGGCCTCTGTGGTCACATCCTTAGTAGATCCGTCCGGGTAGGTAGCAATAAGCTCCACCGTCTGCTCTTCTGATAGAAGCAGGGATAGATTAGCGTAATCTTTAACTTCAATGCGTCTTACAACTTCTACATTGACATCAAGCGACACACTTTGCTTGCCCAGCTTGGCTGTAATCGTCGCCGTACCTGCAGATAAACCTCTTACACTTCCGTTAATGACCGTAGCGACTTTGCCATCCGAGGAAGACCACTCCGCCTTACTCGATACTGCTTCCGTAGTATTATCACTATAGATAGCCGTTAGCTCAATCTGCTCTTTGTCCCCGATCCGAAGATCCAGGCTCTGTTTATCCTTTGTCAATGCCTTTACTTTCTTCGTTACTTTGACTTCAACCGCCTGAGATTCTCCTTCATAAGCAGCCACAATCGTCGCTGTTCCTTCTCCCTTGGCTGTGATCGTTCCGTTATATACCGAAGCGACTGTACTATCTTCACTTGTCCAATCCGTATTCACCGTTACATTGCTCGACTTACCATCACTGTAAACAGCTGTCGCTGTGAGTGTAATGGAATCTTCCATTTCCAGATTCACTGTGTTCGTCGATAGCACAAGTTTGCTTAGTTCAGCATCTGCAGCAGAGACGCTCTTCATGGAAGTCAGTCCTGTCGTTGATAGAATCAGGAGCAGTGCCATAAATACCGTGAACACTTTTGCATAGCTATGCTTTAACATGATTTCCCCCCAAATATGAATAAAAGTATTGTCTTCTCTTATGTCGGTCAGGGGCGAGCAATTAATTAGTTTTACAATTGTTTTTTATGTAATGATGTCACTTCAATCCCCCTATGTGAAGAGCGTGCCGCAAGGGTACAGGCTGCTGGAGCATGGGAATACGAATACAAAGCATACCTGGGGCGGGATATCGCATACGTTACAGGAGAGGAGGGAACACCTATGTCATTTGACTATATTGGATATTGGGAAAATACCTATAAAAATGGGGGCAACTCCGGAGCTGGCTCGTACGGGATGCTGGCTGAATTCAAGGCAGAGGTCATTAATCGAGTCATTGCATTGCATAAGCTCACGCGCGTCATTGAATTCGGCTGTGGGGACGGCAACCAGCTAAGCTACATGGACTATAAAAAATATCTTGGACTGGACGTGTCGGCTCTTCCATTCAGATGTGCACAAAGCGATTCGCTTCCGATCCTTCCAAGAGCTTCATGTTATACAATCCAGGATCGTTTCTCAATCAGGGGTTTATAGAAGCCGACCTTGCTGTATGTCTTGATGTGCTGTATCACATTACCAACGAAGAGGACTATATCAGCACGCTTCGAGATCTGCTCAGCGTATCGGCCGATTGGGTGATCATCTATACGCGAATAACGAATGCCCATTCTACCTCGGGAGTAGAAACGATCCAGGATCGAAACATATTTGATTACTTGGCGGCGTTCCCGGAATACAAGGTAGAGGAGATCATTCCCCAGCGTTATCCGGACTTATCCTCTGCTGATTTTTTGCTGCTGCGAAAAGCTTGAGCACTTTTGTTTTGAAAATATTATAATTTTGTCTCTTTTTACTAACATTTGATGTGTATAATAGCTAATGATGCCATTATTAATTAAGGATCTCATCCATCAGCACGCAAATGAATAGGTAAAAGGAGTTTATTATGCTACAAAAGTTAGTGTTCTGGACCGTGGGCGCGGCTGTCATCATCAGCATCGTAGTGCTGTCCATTTATTTCAACAGCGGAATTGTTCCACAGGATACGATTCAATAGTACACAAGATCATTGGCCGCTGAAAAAGGCTGCGAGAGCATAGGTTTCTCTGCAGCCTTTTTTTATGTCATTTCAGGATTTAACTATACAATCCTTCCTTTTCTATTGTAGGTCAGGCTCTACTGCCCGCATTTCAAATTTTAGCCTGCAATGTGTTTCTAGCTCTGCAGATGGAGCATTCCTATGTGTAAGGCAGGTCGTATAAAAAGTAAACGGATGTCCATCATGATCCACATGATCAGTAGAGTACATGGACACCTCCAGCTGCTCCGGATCATAGCTTAATTGGAGCACAGCCTGGGCCCCATACCAATACACCATTCCTTTATCCACGATTACTGGCTTGAAGCGGCTGATCAGCCGTTCCTCAAAATGCTTCTCCTCACCATCCCAGATGAACCGGTCGGTCAGCTTCAGTGTGGCCGTGTCCTCGGCAGGAGGACAAATCCACTGTGCATAACGAGTATAGCGAGCAAGCCCTGCATCAGGATAGGCCTCTGTCAAATCCAGCTCTACCTCAAGCCCGAGCTCATCCGTTCTCTGCATGTTGGTTCTGGCGCGATATTCACTGCCGCTTCCCTGCATCATTCCGTTAATAACAGGCACATTGTGCCCGCCGGACGATATGTTAATGATCTGCTCTCTTCCTGCTTGAAAATATGCCTGAGTATACATGCCTGCCCCAAGGTCACATAGGATATTATCTCCGCCTGCATGCAGTATAAATTGACCCAGATCATTATGATTATGCGGCTCTCCATTATGCCCCCCTTTGATGGCAAATCCGCAGGCTATAGATCTCTTCTCATGCTCATATTCATGTTCATATTCAGTCTCAGTCTCATTCTGATTCGCTCCAGATCGCTCAGTCCGGCAGATCCACCATCCAAGTTCGTTGAATGCATTGACATTCGAATTAGAGGGACTATGCTCCTTCACCTGCGTGGTGAGCTCCTCGGCCTGAGCCTCTTCTCCAGCTGTCCACAGCCCATTTCGCAGCACATGCGCCCACCGCCTCACGGGATCGCTTAACAATCCCGGTACGGCGTCATAAGGAAGGACTCGCGATCCGGTCCGCTCCATTAAACGATGAAGGAGACCTGTGGGAAGCACCTCCCTCTCACCACTATCGGAGAAATTGACATACACACCTTGAGAGAGATGAATTCGCTCTGGAAAACCGGCGATGGTGCGAGGGTGAGCTGATGCCAGCAAATCCAGCCCGCCATTCGTCCGCTCTCTCAGCATTTCTGCAAAATACGTGTAGTACCCGAAGCCGTACACCCAATATCCCAGTCCCTCAGCACATCCACCATCTGCTCCATAGCCGCTGAGAAAAGATTCAAGCGAAGCACAGACCTGCTCAATGGCGGCTGCAAGCTCGTCTGCATCATCCATGAGCAAGAGTGCGGCCATCCCGCTCCCTCCTGCACATACAGCCGACCAGTTGTGATCCGCCTGCCTCCAGAAGAAGGGCTTTTTCTGTATAAATACCGGCTCAAGAACCCGCTGCCGTACTTCTATTCTGATCCGCTCTGCTACCCGGCGATCCAATACATCTTCATACATATATAACAGCTCAGCCAGTGTCTCAGCCGTCTTGGCGGCAAACAGATCCACCTCTGACACCGGATCACCTTCTGCCGGAAGATGGGCAGTCAAGCACCAGGTGTACTCTCCGCAGATATCCCAGAGAGCATCCTCCAGAGCAGCTAGATATGCCCGCTCTTCATCGCTGTCCGCTGCTACAGCCGCCTGAATTCCCAGAGCCACAAGCCTTGCTCTGCGTTCAAAGTATACGTCCTCATAGCCTTTACGTGCCCCCGTCTCGGCAAACTGTCGGAAGATGGAATAGGTGAGCGGAGGCAGCGGCTCCTGCACGGCGACCCGTGCTGTTTCGGCAATCTGCTGCCAGTACAGGCTGAACTCAGGTCTCTCTGTCGTCTCCTGCAGCTGCACCTTCCAATCTGCCGTGCCTAGCAGGAAAGCAGGCTGTTTATTGCCTTGGATCAAAGCTTCTCTTATTTGGCTGCTGTCAACGTTCAAGTATGGAGTCCTTTCGCCTGTCAGCTCAACATTCTTCATATCAATCCTTACCACCTTTGCATAGGATAGTATGTATTCGTTTACATTTATCGAAGAAACTTTAGAGCATAAGTGACTTACAGAATTATTGTTTTAATTTAATATAAATTGAAGTCTAAGATTGGTTAATGTATGATAAGAATAGAAATAAGGACGGAGTGCCATCCGTCCCCAGTACAAACATCTTGATAGGGATTACCCTCCAGGATTACAGATGTAACCTAGAAAATAACCCACTTGGCCTTAACCTTACGTGGGTTATTTTCATTTATCCAGGTACGTCAGCAGCGCAATCAGGAAAATCCCGAAGGTCAGCACTTCACCAAACGAAATTTGCATCGCATCACCTCCTTTCGGAGGGAGCGCCCACTCAAGGTGTGTTGTACATGCTGTATTATATCATGTAATAAACTTCTATAATGGATTTTTTTACCTGCAATGTAGTTGAGATGTGAATAGAATCATCACACTCCCCCAAGTAAATTAAAGACAGCTGATCCTGGTATTATCCCCTCATGGTAGACAACGTAAAAAAGACATCTGGTAAGATGGACTTAAACGTTGGAGACCGGAGGGGATTTTTTGTGGGGAAAACAGGCCGTATTAATAACAGTTATCCTGAAGAGTTAAAAATGCAAGCCGTTAGACTGGTTACCGAGGGAAATATATCGTACAGAGAGGTGGCCAGACAACTTGGAATTCGAAATAAGTCACAGGTAGTAGTGTGGGTAAAGCGGTACCGTGAAGGCCAGCCATTTAAGCAAGAGGCACCTCGTAAAGGACGACCGAAAACGAAGTTTACAAGCGTAGAAGAAGAAATGGCATATTTGAGAGCTGAGATCGAGTACTTAAAAAAGCGGTATCCAAATCTACACGGGGAGTGACGAGTAAATCGAGTCGGTATGAAATCGTTGAGGAGATGCGGCTGAAATATCCATTAGGATGGCTCCTAAAATTAGCGGAAGTCTCACGCGCAGGCTACTACAAATGGCGTAAAAGGGGAAGCCATCTGAATTCCCTTATGCTGCAAGAGAAGTTGCTGGAAGAGCATATCATGGCCATACACCGACTGCACCCGTATTTTGGCTACTTGCGTATGACGGTGGCTATGAAACGAGAAGGGCTACACGTTAACCACAAACGCGTTTACCGACTTATGAAGAAGCTGGGGATTCGCTCTGTGATCCGGAAGAAACGACGCTTTTTCGGCAAGCAAGCCTCGGTGGTTCATCCCAATCGGCTGGAACGTCAATTCCACGCTGAGGCACCGCTGCGTAAACTAGTCACTGACATTACATATATTCGTGTGGGAGAGCGTTTTGTGTATCTCTCCGCAATCCAGGATTTATATAACAACGAGGTTGTGGCTTGGCGTCTGTCCGAGCGAAATGATCTCTTGCTTGTCACAAAAACAGTAGACATGCTCTGTGAGAAAACAGATCTAACAGGTGTCCTCCTGCATTCTGATCAGGGATTTCAATACACCTCAAAGCCGTTTAACAGTAAACTTACCAAGCTAGGAATCGTCGGCAGCCATTCTAGACGTGGAAACTGCTTTGACAATGCCTGTATTGAATCGTTCTTTTCACATCTGAAAACCGAAAAAATATATTTAACACATTTAGAATCGGTTTCTGACTTGGAACAGGCTATCCAAGAATACGTTTCATTTTATAACCACGAACGCTTTCAGAAGAAACTAAACGACCGTTCCCCGGTGGAATACCGAGAAACGGTCGCAGCATAACAGTGTCTCTTTTTTCTTGTCTACTTGACAGGGTTATGACCATCCACCTTATGGATCTGCTGTCTTTAATTTATGGAACTTTTTTTCAACTGACAGAGTCCAATTTCTAGTAACCGAATTCGCAATTCAATGAAATGGGGTCTTCAAATTGAGAAAAAAAGCATTACTGCTCTTTGTACTGCTGATGCTTACCCTATCTGGCTGTACTACGAATGCAGAGGATGAACCACCTCAGTCTGATATTCAGACACCGAAGGAATCACCTGCCGATCAGAAAGTCATCAACCTGCATGGACAAGTTTCGGGGGTATATTACCTTGATGAATTCCTAAATAAAGAACGATCTTCTCAAAAAGTCGTCTCCTACACAGATGAAGGCGATCCGATTTATCACACCTTAACACATATGGAAGACGGTACAATAGAGGTGCTCTATGATTCATCCAAGGATGCCTACGGTCCAATGGAAATCAGCACGTTCAGCTGTAACGCCCTCCAAAAATCAGATACAGACGAATCCTTAGTCTACTCCCTCTCACATTGCAATAACGGAGCTTTGGGTGAAACCTTAATTCAGATTAATTACCAGCTGGATCACTTGGAATCGCTGGACTTTCGTCTGGAATATGGCGTGGATCAAGGAAACGTAATAGATACAGAAACAAAGCAGATTACAGCCATTTTAGAGAATGGAGAGTCTGTTACAGTAAGTGATTTTCATCTGAATATAAAGACTCGAACGCAAATCTATAAGGAGATGGTCAAGCATGGGGCATTCTCCGCGAGCAGCGAGGGAAATACAACTTGCAGCAAGACACCCTATGAGAGCTACAGCCTCATTGTAAAATTCAGAAATGAAACTTATCGTCACGAATGGAGTGAATGTGATAAGTCACATCAGGATCTGACGCGATTAGCTGAACAAATAACTGACTTGGTCGACACCTACTATGAATCCAATGTAACGCTAGGAAAGGCATCCCCACATACTCCATCGGAGCCGCAAAGAACAGAACAGCTGCTTCTAAGCACGGACGAGAAAGAGTATCTGAGAGGAGAAACCGTTACCTATCACATGGCTAACCAATCTGATCAATATAACCTAACTTACGGGGAAGATGTCTTTATTGAGCAGAATACAAATTCAGTCTGGAGAGAAGCACATGTCTATGCCTCCTTCAAATTGCCGGCTTATGGCATGAACCTGGGTGAGACCGCAGAGATGGAGGCATATCAGGCTCGCAAGCTTCCTCCTGGAGAATATCGGCTTATCAAAAAGGTTACTCACTATAACCCAGAGAATCGTGATGATCGGAAGGATCTTGTACTCATCAGTAATTCTTTTCATGTAATGCCGCTCTAGGAAACAGTAGGTTCATACTTTATCACTAAAAAGATCCTCATCGAGTAGAAATTTTCGAACAGGATCTTTTTAAGTTGCGCAAAAATTATCAAAAACGCTCCTTTTTGTTCTGCTATCCTTAGAGACAAAGGAGGGCCTGACCTTGAGTACCCATCGCGCGATTCAACAAAGTATCGATTATATGGAAGCCCATCTGGAGGAACAGCTGTCACTAGAGAGCATCGCTGCTCACGTCGGCTTCTCACCCTATCATTTTCATCGCATGTTTCGAAGACAGGTTGGCATGAACGTAGCCGATTATTTACGAAGAAGACGATTGTGTTACGCAGCCCGGCTGCTGCTATACTCCGATGCTTCCATTATCGATATTTCATTACACTGTCATTTTGAGAGCCAGGAGTCGTTTACAAGGGCTTTTAAAAAGCTCTACGGCATGCCGCCTGGCCGTTATCGTAAATTATTTATGCTCCACACTTATAACCGCGAACAAGGAGAGGATTCAATGAAGGAACAGATCGCTTCACCGATTAAGGGCTGGTTTATTAGCGGGAGTCACCCCCACGACTATGAAATGGGCATCGACCGGAATACGGTACACCAAGGAAGCACCTCTGGTTATCTAAAAGCCCGGACTCCCATGGATGACGGCGCCTTCGCAACGATGATGCAGCAATTCAAGGCAGACAAATACAAAGGGAAACGAATGCGCTTCTCTGGATTTGTCAAAACCGAAAATGTAAAAGAATACTGCGGGCTGTGGATGCGTGTGGACAGCCACTCAGAGGATGTACTTCAGTTCGACAATATGAACGACCGCCGCATTACGGGAGATACACACTGGAATCATTATGCGATCGTACTTGATGTCCCTGAGGAGAGCGGCACCATCTCATTTGGAGTCCTGCTTATGGGTGAAGGAAAAGTATGGGTAGACGGTTTTCAATTTGAGGAAGTCGATCTCAGTGTGCCGACCACGAGTCTGAAGCTTGACTACGCAATAGGTGACGAACCGACTAATCTTTCTTTTGAGGAGTAGAAGACTTCTCGATCAAAAAGACAAAACGAGCCCTATTAAAGCCAGGCTCGTTTTGTTATATACAATGGTTCTATTTATTCTATGCTTTACTTCGAATCGTAAATTCAAAGGACAGATCCTTCGCCGGATCAATCAGGTACTCATCCAGTACCGGTGCGCCCCAGCTGTCATCCCCGCCGACACCCATCTGGCGTCCAGCAATAGTCACGACCGTATGATGCACATTCGGCAGCTCGTAATGATGCGTCGCATGCTCCAGCTCAAATGCAGTGAACGGCGAAATGTTCGCTTCCACCGGCTGCGTATTCGGAGCTGTGATCTCGATCCCTTGTCCGAGCTCATTCGTAATCGCAACACGTCTTACACCCGTGCGGTTACCGGACTCCTGCGGTACCAAATAAGCCGTTACGTTGTCCTCCGCTCTGTTCTGGAAGCGGCCAAGTCTCGCTCCATAAGCACGGTCAATGTAATTCTCCTCTGGTCCCTGAGCATAATAGTCCAGATTCGCATAATCAGCCGGCACCTTGAAGGACAATGCAAAGATCGGGAATTTAGGCAGGCCAGCTGCCCCTTTATAATCCGACTTCACTTTGATACTGCCATCTGCAAATACGGTGTAGGCAACCTTGACGCTGACTTCATCCGATACACTGAGTCTATACGTATACGCTACAGTCGCCTGATTCGCTTCCTCGCTCAGCTCCCACTTCACACATCTGCGGGAGAGGCTGGCTGCATACCAGGCAGAAGATTCGAAGTGGAGACCTGCTCCCTTGTCATTATCTGTCATCGCTCTCCAGAAGAGCGGCGCTGGCGGCGCGGAGATCATCTCGCGTCCTCCATAATTGACAGAGATCAGCGTACCTGCTTGCTTCGAGAACATGATCGAGAAGCTTCGGCCATGCACACCAATGTTCACGTCACCTTCAACTACACGGAATTCACTGCAAGCAGCAGGAGATGGGGCTGCTTCGGCTGCTTCGACTTGGAAGATATGCTGTCCAAAAGCCACTTCAAAGCCTGCTTCTGCCCACAGCTCTTCTTCTCTCAGTACAAGCGATACATCTACCGTATATTCCCCTGCTTCTGTATGCTCCGGCAGATCAAGACTTACATATTGCTCTTCACCAGAAGCAACCGATACGCTCTCTTCACTGCGGAACAGCTCTACGCCTTCCCGCTTCAAGCTGCATACGAGGTCAAACTGATCTGTGTTCACAAACAGATTCTCGTTCTTCACCGTGACACCCTTCGCGTCCGGCAGCAGCTTCACGTTCTGATACACGAATTTCACTTCCTGCATCTTCGGCGACCATCTGCGATCCGCATAGACAATCCCGTTACCCGAGAAGTTATAGTCGGTTGAACGGTCATCGAAGTCACCGCCGTATGCCATGAATTCCTTGCCGTAGCGGTCTTTCTTCACAATCACCTGATCCATGTAATCCCAGATAAATCCGCCTTGGTACATGGGGTACTTCTCTTCCAGCTCGGTGTATTTTACAATGCCGCCGACGGAGTTCCCCATCGCATGCATATATTCACAGCTGATATACGGCTTCTGCGGATCGGCATTCAAGTACTCCTCGATATCCGCCACTTTCGCATACATCCGGCTCTCCATATCACTCGCTGCATCATAATCCCGATTGTGGAATACACCCTCGTAATGAACGAGACGTGAAGGATCCCGGTCACGGAAGTAATTCGAGACATTAACGATGACTTCGCCTGCATAAGATTCGTTGCCGCACGACCAGATCAGGATGGACGGGTGATTCTTGTCCCGCTCTACCATCGAGATGGCCCGATCCATAACGATATCCTGCCACTCCGGAAGATTGCCCGGAACGTTCCAGGACGGCTCAACTGCTCCCATCTTCTGCCACGAGCCATGCGTCTCCAGATTCATTTCATCAATAACGTACACACCATATTCATCACACAGCTCGTACCACAGCGACGCATTCGGATAATGGGAAGTACGAACGGCATTCATATTCCCCTGCTTCAGCGTCTTAATATCCCAGAGCATATCTTCCTTCGTAATGCTGCGTCCTCTGTGCGGATTGAATTCGTGACGGTTTACACCCTTGAATACAATGCGTTTGCCGTTCAGATGCATCACTTTATCCTTCATCTCGAACTTGCGGAACCCGACACGCTGAGGTACGACTTCTACCAGCTCACCTGCTGCATCATAGATCGAGACGTACATCGTATAGAGATTCGGTGCTTCTGCACTCCATAGCTCAACCACGCCTGCATTCAGCGTCAGGCTTAAGGATTGCCCCGGTGAGCTCACATCTCCGAGAGCCGTAACCTGACCTGCTTCATTCTTCAGCTCTACGGCTACCTTGGATGCGGGAGCTCCGCTCAGCTGCACATCAACGGTTAGCGTCCCCTGCTCATAACGCTCATCCAGATCCGTATGAACAAACAGGTCCTGAACATGAACCTCAGGTACAGCGTACAAGTAAACATCCCGGAAAATACCCGAGAAACGCCAGAAGTCCTGATCCTCCAGCCAGCTGCCCGTACTGCGCTGATACACTTCAACCGCCAGCTTGTTCTCTCCGTCTGTAAGATAAGGAGTCAGATCAAATTCACTTGGAGTGAAGCTGTCTTCACTGTAACCGACAAATTCACCGTTCAGCCATACATAGAAAGCGGATTCAACCCCTTGAAAAGAGATGAATACAGGGCGCTTCCCCCACTCCTTAGGAACTTCAAAGTATTTCACATAGCTTCCCACCGGATTATGTTCCTCCGAGATCATCGGCGGACGAAGATGCTCATGTCCATCCCACGGATACATCGTATTGACATATTGGGGTTTCCCGTATCCCTGCAGCTGGATATGCCCGGGCACTTCAATATGATCCCAGCCTCTTACAGACACCTCGGTCTTATAAAAATCAGCCTGTCGCTGCGCTGGATTGAGAGCATAGCTAAACTTCCAGCTGCCGTTCAGGCTATGGCGGAGCGGCATTTCCGAACGCTGCTTCGCTTCCTCCATCGTTTCATAATAATAGTGATCGGAGTGAGCCGGCACCCGATTTACCGAAAATACGTTTACGTCAGACAGCCAGGCAAGGCTCGGTTTCTGTTGATGCGTCATTCGTATGATTCCTCCTGTCATAAAATGAAGAGGACTGCTGATATTCCAAGATTGTACTCTTCGAGTATGCAGACAGTCCTTCTTCCGTTTCATCCTTGCATAAGGGATATAGGATAATCCTCATTTAATAATTATTTAACGGACCCCGTCATTCCTGCAACAAAATGCTTTTGCATCAAGAAGAATACGATGGCCGTCGGCAATGTTGTAATAACAATTGCGGACATGATCAAGCCGTAGTCCGGAGCATACCCCGATCCGAGATTCGAGATCAGTAGCGGCACCGTCATATTTTCCGGTGATTGAAGCACGATGAGCGGCCACAGGTAGTTGTTCCAGCTGTTCAGGAACGTAATGATCGCTGCTGCTGCATACGTGGATTTCATCGTCGGCATATACACCCGGAAGAACAATCCAAGCTCTGTTAAACCGTCCATACGCCCTGCTTCGAGCAGATCCTTCGGAAACATCTTCGTGCTCTGACGGAAGAAGAAGATCAGGAACGCCGTTGTAAAGGTTGGCAGGATAACAGCTGCCGCTGAGTCGATACCGAAGAACGGTACTACGTTAGATATTTTTGCAAACATTTGATACAAAGGCACCATTATTGCGGCAAATGGAATCATCATTGACGCAAGCAGGATGTTAAATACGACATCCTTGGCTTTGCTGCGGTAAACCTCAAATCCATAACCGGCTGCCGATGCAACGAGCAAGGACAGAATGGTAGTGATGATGGAGATTTTGGCTGAATTCCAGAGTGCCTGCCACATATCTACGCTGTTAAACAAGTTCGTAACGTTCTCTATAAGATGGGACCCCGGCAGCAATGTTCCCTTCGTAACATCCACCGACTGGTTCGTTGCGCTTACGATCATCCAGATGAACGGGAAGATAGAAACGATGGTGGCGATAATAAGGAACAGGTACGTAAAAAAGCGTTTCGGCTTGATCATTTTTTATCGCCTCCAATCTTGTTCTGAATGATAGTAAGCAGTACAACCATAACCACGATGGAGTAGGATACTGTTGCTGCATAGCCGAAGTCCGGCGTGTATTCAAAGGATAGGTTATAAATATATTGCGAGATGGACATGGTCGAGTTACCCGGTCCGCCCTTCGTGATATTGACGACCTCATCAAACAATTGAAGTGTACCAATCGTAGAGGTAATTCCTGTAAACAGGATCATCGGTTTAAGCAGCGGAATCGTAATTTTGAAGAACTGGGTGAACGCATTCGCCCCATCAATTCGCGCAGCCTCGTACACCGATTTGTCGATGTTTTGCAGGGAAGATAAGTAAAAGATCATGTTATAGCCTGTAAAGCGCCACGTAATAGCGATAATAATTGTAACCTTTGCCCAGAACGGATCTGTAATCCATTGAATCGGCTCAGAGATCAGATGGAAGTTCATCAGCATTTTGTTGACGATTCCGTCTGCACCGAACATGTATTTAAATACGACCGAGTAAGCAACGAGAGATGTTACCGTCGGCAGGAAGATCGCTGTTCTGAAAAAACCTTTGAATTTCAAATTCTCATCATTCAACAAGACGGCGATAAAGATCGCCAGGACGAGCATGACCGGAACCTGAATAATCAAGTAAATAAACGTATTTTTTACCGCTGTAATGAAGTTAGCATCACTGAACAACCGAATGTAGTTGTCGAATCCGACAAAATCCAGATTCATCCCCCGGCCGGATTTAAACGACAGGATCAACGCCTGAATCATCGGATAGAAATAGAAAATACTGATTGCCAGAACCGGTATCAATATAAAGAACCAGCCCGCTAAATTCGTGCGATTGTGACTGACTAAACTTTTGCGGCCTGAGGTCAACTTCGCAGGTTTCACGCCACTCCACTTCCTTCCATAACTAAGCTTCTATTTATCTAGGCTATCTTATCTGTTCTTTAGAAAACCCCTGCCCCTTCTCCTCTAAAGAGCAATCCTCTTAAGAAGCAGCGTAAAGAGCAAGGGTTTGTTGTTATTCCAGCTTTGTAAAAATATTTAGATTAACGAATTTGTGTTTCTGCTTGAGTCTGAGCATCCGCTAGAACGGCATCCAGATCCTGTCCGCCAAGGTAGCTCTGCATCGCTACAACGAGAATATCTTCGATCGCGTACGTGTTCAGACCGTAGTTCACGTTCGGGATTTGTTCTGTCCAAGCTGCAAAATCGGATACGACTTTTTGATTCTGGAAGAATTCATCTTCCGCTTTGTATGCTTCACCTTCTGCAGCGGCTTTAAATGTACCGATAACACCTACATCTGTATTCAAGGTTTGATACAGATCCACATCAGATCCAAAGGTTTGCTTCAAGAATTCTGCTGCCGCTTCTTTGCCATCGACATTCATGACATACCAGGAGCTTCCTCCAAGGTTAGATGCATGAACAGATCCTTCAACACCAGGAAGCGTAGGAAGTGGAGCTACTGCCCATTGGCCGGACTGAGATGCCTCGGCTTTGATGGATGGTGTAATCCAGTTACCTGTAGGCACAGATGCAACTTCTCCACTATTCATTCCACCAACAAATTGGCTCCAGTCTGAAATGACTTTGACGATACCGGAATCCATCATTTCTTTATAAGTCTCAAATGCCGTCTTCATAGCAGCGTTATCAGCGATCGCTGGAGTTGAGCCGTCTTCAGCGGTATACCAGCTGCCTGCAGATTGGATCATCATACGAATGATGCCCAGATCATTAGGGTCTTGAGTCAGCATCGCTTTGCCTGTCTTCTCTTTCACGTCTTTACCGATCTCAATGTACTGCTTCCAGTCGATATCCTGCAGATCCTCAAGCGTATAGCCTGCCTGCTCCAGATAGTCGGTTCTGACATACATGCCGGTTACACCCGAGTCAAACGGTACGCCATACTGCTTGCCGTCTACACTCGTTGGGCCGATCTTATAATCTGCAAAGTCCTCTGCATTGATCACATCGGTCAATTCATAGAAAGCATCCGGGTAGGATTGAAGGAAGCTCTGTGCTCTGTAGTCTTCAATCAATACGATGTTTGGAAGTCCTTTTGTCGATCCAGAGTTAAGCCCCGTGTTCAGCTTCTGTACAATGTCATTCTGTGCATTCTCAACGATGTTGACTGTCACGTCCGGATTAACTTCAGCATAAGCTTCTTTTGCTTTATTCATTGCCGCAATATTGAATGCCGGGTCCCAAGCCCAAACGGTAATTTCATTCGTTTCTGCGCTTTGGCCTGATTCGGATTCTCCGCCTCCACCGCCACAAGCGGTCAGCAGCACTGCACTTGCCAGCATAACAGACAATAATTTTTTCAAAATCATAACCCCCTCAAGGCTTGTAAATGAGATGTTCTGTACGTCCGGGGCCTACGCCTCGGCTTAATGCAAAAAACTGAAAATAAAAGATGGAAGCGTTTACTCTTGCTATGCTCCCATCTTATCACTCTTGTATGCGTTTTCTTTAGAACTATCTTTGCAAGCTTTTGTTCTTTTATTGGGTGTTCGCAAGAGTACAAGAGTCACTGTCAGGTAATATATTTAGCTTTTTGCATTATTTTTATGACAGCCTGTACTCTATACTCTTGATTTGGGATTATTTTCATGATTTTGACGGTATCTATTATTCTCACGAATCTTAATCATTGTTTTTCTCAGAGGAAATAAGCGGCAGACTAATTCTCACCTTGGTTCCTTCTCCAGGCTTGCTTGTAATGTGAACACCATAGTCTTCTCCATACATGATTTTAATCCGCTCATCCACATTTTTGATCCCGATGCCTGAGAATAGCTTGCGATTCCGCTTGGTCTGTGGAAGCTTGGTCTCTGGAAGCCCGCTCTGATTAACACTTTCTGTACGCTCCCGAACCGGTTCCATTTCCATTCCGTCCCCATTATCCACGACCTCACAGATCAGCTGTTCATGCTGACTGGATATCATAATGAGGATGCTTCCTTCCCCTTTGTGATTAAAAGCATGAAAGAATGCATTCTCGATAAAAGGCTGAATAATGAGCTTAGGTACCTCGAAATCCATAACATCCGGCTCTATAAAATAGTTCACGCGAATTTTGTCTCCGTAGCGAACATGGTTAATATACACGTAGTTTTTCAGTGTCTCGATTTCCTGCTTCACTGGAATCGTGGATTCCACGTCGCTTACCGTATTTTGCAGCAGCGTTATTAAAGAGTTAATCGTCTCAGCTGCCCGTTCACGGTCTCCTTGCTGCACCAGAAATTTAATGGACGCGAGCGTGTTGTATAGAAAATGAGGATTAATCTGCATCTGCAGCGCTGCAAGCTCGGCATTACGCTGCTGCTTCTCGGTCTGAACAAGTCTCTCTACGTAGTCATTCAGCTCGTCCAGCATAAAATTGAACGCATTTCCGAGCTCTTGTGCCTCCAGACTGCTTGTTGAGACATCGACATAATTGCTGAAGCCCTTCGTTGGGATACCCGACATTTGATGGATCAGCCCTCGCAGGGATCTTGTCATTTTCCTAGTCATAAAGTACACGATAATTAGTGATATTCCCACAATACCCAGGGTAGTCAGTGTCAGCGCTCTTACGTTAACCATCTGTCCGATGGCAGCATCCTTATCGATTAGATTGACGAGATAGAAATCGAACTCAGGTAAGTACTCGGAGAACAAGATACGCTCATCCCCCTGTAGATCGGCGTTCTTACCTAGCTCTCCACTGCGCTGGTCGGCAATGACTTTGTTCAGCAGTGCCTTATCCGTCATTCCAATCAGCTCCTGCTGATTGCTGGAGATCACTAATCCTTCATCGTTCATCAGGAGCACATCATTTCCATCACTTGTGAAGTTGGCATAGAAAGGCTTAAATATACTGTCTCTGATCATGACGTACATTGTTCCGTAAATCTCATCCGAGCCATGATGATACAGCGCCTTGGAAGCAACCAGAACAGGCTCCTTCCATGTGCCGGACTGACTGTCATCATGGTAGAGCTGATACAAAATCTTGTGAGGATTACGAATCGTTCTTTCTGTAATCGGATGATCGGTAAGCTCTGCTGCTGTCGCGGACCAATACCACGGATCTGTCGTATAGCTGCGTCCATTGGCGCCCAGTACCATAATGCTCACTTCATAAGCACTTAGATTAGAGCTGATTGACTTCATTCGCTGCGTCATATTGTATGTCTGCATCGCCAAAGACACGGAGTCCGTATCTCCGTTCGTCAAGTAATTGCGTATCGTTCCGCTCTGACTAACTAAGTTCGTGGTGGTAGCCACGGCTCCGTTATAGGATTCAAGATTTGACTTCATCTGTTTAAGCAGCTTCGTATTCGTAATGCTGAAGGTTTGCAGGAAGAGCTGCTCCGACATCCGTATCGTTATTGCCAGTGTAATTACAGATACCGCAATAAGGCTGATTAAGGTTACCAGGAACAGCTTGACAAACAAGCTTTGATTATTGAACATTCTCATGTGTCTCAATCCTCTTTTGCAAATTGCTCTCTGCGGTAGGTACTTGGTGATAAGCCCGTAAGCTTCTTGAACACTTTTGTAAAATAGCTCTGATCCGAGTACCCCACCTGAGCACTGATCTCAGAGATGGACTCCTCTGTTGAAGTCAGCAGCTCCTTCGCTTTTTGAACGCGGATCTTATTCAGATACTCACTGAATCCCTCGCTATTATGAGCTGAGAAATAACTCGACAAGTAGGATGGGTTGAAATGAAATTGCTTCGCTACTTCGGTCAGTGTAATCGGTTCCCTGTAATGCTCTTGAATATAGCTCAGCAGCATCGCCATATTCGGATTCACCGCAGTGTTGGTTTCCCCAATCACCTGCTCGGCTTCATGAATGAAATCAACAATGCGCTGAATCGCGTCTCGGGCATATTTTGCCTCATCAATTCTGCGGAAGAACTCATATTTGCTCTGCTCGAGCCGCTCTGTATCATATTTCATTTTTCCGAGTGTACTTGTCACATTGAAGATAAAGTTGCCCAGATAAGCTTTGAATTCAAAAATATCCGTTCGGTAATCCATGGATTTGAGATGAATGTGCTCCAGAAATCCGGCAAAGCCCTTCTGAAACTGCTTCCGCTTCAGCTGCTCTGTCAGCTCTCCCATGTCGAGGTCTGCTGTCACTTGAGGCAATTCCGGCAGATCCCCTTCAAAGATAAAATGCTTATCCGGCATATAGAACGAATACCGCGCAAGCGATAAGAACTGATTCCGATACACCGCTCCTAACTGCAGGAAATCCGTAAAACGCTCTGTCATGACCATATGAACGCCAGATTTTTGTTCCGGCGGCAGCTGCCCTATCCTTCCTCTAACGTCCATAATGAGACTGCTCCAAATCCCAGAGTCCATGTTAAGTATATATAGGGCCTGGTCCTTCATGTTCAAATGGATGCCTACCGTATCTGCAATCTGTGAGATCATGGTTTCTATCATCTGACTCAAGCTGGTTCTTACTTCCTGCACTGCGATGTGCTTCATATCCATCCCTATAAGGACGTAGCTGTCCCCTGGCAGAACGGACTCCAGCACGCCGGGTGGAAGCTCTGCTTCATAGCCTGCGATCAGCTTCTCCGCGGCCTGTTCAATGTACCTCTCCTCAGCAGGTTCTTCTGCTGCGGTTTCCTGTAATTCGGCGATTTGGGCTGCCGTTTTATTCAAGATGCTGAGTAAATACTCGGCTTCCAGCTTTGGCTTCAATATATAATCGGCTACACCGCTCTGGAAGGTGGATCTGACGTACTCAAATTCACTAAAGCTGCTGAGAACGATAACCTCCGTCTTGGGGTGCCGTTCCTTCACAATTTTCACGAACTTCTCGCCATCCATGATGGGCATGACAATATCGGTCAGAATGATATGAGGTCTAACCTCCTCCACAAGATCAAGCGCCTCGAGTCCGTTCGCAGCCTCGCCGACAATTCGAAATCCGGCCTGTTCCCAGTTCATTAGATGCTTAATGCCCTGTCTTACCAGCATCTCATCATCAACGATCATCACTTTGCATATGGATTTCAAAATTTCATACCTCCTCTTGAATACAAAAAAAGCCCAGCTAATCCGCCAGGCGCCCATTCGTTGGGACATGGGTATCTTAGATCTGCAGAAAATGATGAATGAAACGCTTCCGTTCATTTGTTTTATCTATTGTATAGATGATACCGCTCACAAACAACCTTGAGGCAGAGGCGAGCTGATTTTTATGTATGCAAATAAAATAAGCTAAGATGATATTTCTTGCAAATACCTTCTTAGCTCATGCCGTTCATTCGCGCTCTTTTCTATCTTATCGCTATACACTTGGTTTAATACTCGTAATTATGATCGAAGATCTGAGAGCGGGGATTTTTCGATCGCCATACGGATCATCGTTAGCATCTTCCGCACCTAATGCGCTGTTCCCGTCATTCCTCCGCCCTGGTAATCTGTCTCATCCTCTTTAATCTGTACCCCTGTGCTTCTGGCTTCCTCCAGCAGATCAGCAGCATCGTCCTGAGGCTTGTATCCGATCAGCGATTCCAAATATCCGATATCGTAGTAATTGTCTGTATTGGCCGAGGTTCCGTACAAGCATAGAAACTTATGCTCATCCGAGGCCTCGATACATTTCTCAGCCAGCTGTACCATATCCCGCTCTGAAATCCAAATGTGGGCGGCTCTTTCTGAATGCGGACGGTCATCACCTGGAAAATTGCCGATCCGAATGTTAATGGAGGATATCCCATACCGATCCGCATACAATCTCCCAAGCAGCTCAATATAGCACTTGCTTAATCCGTAGAAGCTGTCAGGGCGATAAGGGTCTGTTACCTCTACTTCCTCGTCCACTTTATAGAAGCCGGTCGCATGGTTTGAGCTTGCAAAAATAATCCGTCTCACCCCTTGCTTGCGTGCCGCTTCGTACAAATGATAGGCCCCTGTTACATTGATCGGCAGTACTTTGCCCAAAAAGTCTTCTTCATCCTTCGCCCATGCAATATGAAGCACAGTGTCCACCCCTTCAGTAAGAGCAAGCAGCTGTTCCGCATTGGTGACATCCAGCTTCTTAATGCCCTGTTCCTCATTTGCATTCAGATCTGCGGCAATAATGTTGTATGCCTCTGTTGCCTGTAAGCCTTGGGCAAGACAGCTTCCGATTCTCCCTGCGGCCCCTGTGATAAGTATTTTCCGTCTATCCGCCATTCCTTCCTTCCACCCTTCATAAGATTATTTCCCGGGATATAATGATGAGTTCTGCTATACCCAGTATTAACCTAAAAACAAAAAACACATGCACGATGATCTCGAATGTACATGTGTTCTTAATGGGGTAAGTGTATTTTTTTATTACAAGGTGTTGTATCCATTCGGTTCATAAGGACTCAACTTCTCAAGCCAGCTTGCCTCCAGCTTCTTCAGCGCATCCTTCGCATCGAAGAAGGGATTACCCTCCGGTACCTTCAGCTTCTCCAGCACTTCAATCTCGAATGCATGCTCACCAAGCTCTGCCCACTCCTGCTGCAGCGCGCGATTTCGGTGACTACCCATGTTCAGCATAAATTGCTGTCCGTTGATAGATTTCAAATTCGGTGTGCTGGCGACGTAGAGCTTGCCGTTCTGCTTATTGCGGATTTGGTAAACCCCTGCCTCGGTCTTCACTTCTTTGGCTTGCTGTTGTAATTCCTCTCTCCGGTTCATCTTCTTATCCTCCGTTCCTATAGAATCGGTTAACACATACCGGCTTCCATCTTCTTCTCTGCTTAGAATTCCGTAATCCACCATATATCTGCGAATCGTCACATAATCCTCATACACTTGTTCAAGCATACGGTTGACCTCAGGCTCCGAGTACACGACCCCGGGTATGAAGCGCTTCGCAAGCTCGTTCATCACAATGATGCGATGCTTCTCCTGCATGGAAAAGGTCTTAAGCGGACCATCCACTCCATGGGGGAAGTATTTCTTAAGCACCTTCTCTTGTTCGGATGTGGTAATACTGTATCTGTCATCATCGTGACCAGCGCGTTTGCTGATCGGTGCCGCAAGCTCTACAGGGCGATTCGGATCATGCTCACTCAGCAGCTCCATGACCGCAAGCAGAACCTTGGCCTGGCGCTCCTTCTCCTTCAACACAAAACGATGATTGCGTATAGTCGATGTTGATCCTGTACCAAGCTCCTTCTGAATGTCTGCATCCTTTTTGCCTTCGTAAAATTTCGCTAACAGCTTGCGCTGTATATCAGAGAGTCCACTCACACTTTTATCCAGAGATATCAAATATTCAAATACAGACCCGTGCTCCTGCTCAATATGGATCTGAACATATCTGAAGGCTTCATACAAGACACCATCAACCGGATAAATTACTCCCTTCTCAATCCGTTCGCCACAGCACACACAGATGAACTCGAGATCGTGCTCCATATATCCACGCTTGATATCCACAAGCCCCGCATCATCCATATAAGCTTTATTCACTTCCATATCATTCGCACTCTCCATTATATTTTATATAGACATAATATTATTATGTTTGTTAATTGTCAAACATATATAATAATTATCTAATTATTAATTGAAAATGATATGAATCGATATTAGAGCATCAGCTTGCTCTTCTTTCTTACAGTTACAATGATGTGAACAATTAAAAAAAGCAGGACCATGAAGGTGAACTCCCTTCATAATCCCGCTTATCCTACGGTTTCAGCCAAGCGCCAGCTTGCCCATTACAACCCGGCGGCCCGCTCCTGTAGCGGAAGGCACATTGTTTGGTATGCCGTGGATATATTCGTTACCGAGCAGTGCAAAGATCAGCGCTTCTTTTGCATCGTCATCCATCCCAAACGAACTTGCCCTGGCAACGGTCCGGCCAGGAAGCAGCTCACTCAGCATAGATAGAAGCGTCTCGTTATGTGCACCCCCGCCAGATACGATAATTTCGTCAATTGTATACTTAGAGAATACCCAGCGTTCATAGCTATCCGCGATAGACTTTGCTGTGAACCATGTTGCCGTAGCTACGATATCCGCCGAGGACAATCCACGCTCCCTCCCACCGGCTAAAAAGGCTGCCGCAAATGCCGCCCCAAACAGTTCACGACCGGTGGATTTAGGCGGCACTAGCGAGAAGTAAGGATGCTGTATCATCTCACTTATCCAAGCTTGGTCCGGTGTTCCCTCTGCTGCCCATTTCCCGTTCTCATCATAGGCAAGCTGTCCTCCGGACAATTCGAGCACAACTCGGTCGATAATCATGTTACCCGGACCCGTATCATAAGCCGTTACTTGATCAGCTGTGCAGGCCGCAGGAAGAATCGTACAATTCCCGATTCCTCCGATGTTTTGTAAGATCCTCCCGCGCTGTGGATCACCGAACAGAATCAGATCTCCATAAGGAACCAGCGGAGCACCCTGCCCACCGGCCGCCATATCGGCTGGCCTGAAATCACCCACAACCGGTCTTCCGGTTCGGGCTGCGATGACCGACAAATCCCCAAGCTGTAAGGTGGAGCGGGCAAGCGACCGTCCTGCATCTTCCTTCGGAATATGCCATACCGTCTGTCCGTGTGAGCTGATGAAGTCCACTTCATCCATAGCGATGCCTGCTTGATGGCATACAGCGTGAGCAGCAGCGGCAAATCTATCCGCAAGCAGAAAATTCATCGAACAGATGTCTTCTACATTAGAATGTTCAATCGTACACAGCTATTTGATCCGCTCTCTAAATTCCTCTTCATATGGGAGCTGTGTATAGGCAATCAGACTGGATGCTGTACTCAGTCCACTCCCTTTGATTCGAACCAGCGCTGCGTCCACACCATCGAGCGACGTGCCTGACATAAGCCCGATGACTAGACTCTCTGCTTGAAAGCCTGTAATGCGGATCATTGCGAGGAGATGCCTGCCGTCAACTCATCACTAAGGGTGACGGGCAGCTTGCCCTTGAACGGAATCGAACCAAGCAACGCTCTTGCCACGCTTCTCATCGTTAGCGGCCTGCTCTCATAAGCCGCAATGTATACTTTAATATCGGGAAATGCCATAAGGTCATAGGGATTGCGTGTAGCGACCACCGCAAGCGGCTTGCCCGTAGCCTGCAGCTGTTTCACCAGCTCTGCCTGCTCAGAATAGAAGTGTGCATTATAGGTAGCGATCACAATCTGCTCAATATCCGGGCTTGCTGCTGCGGTGATGACTGATCCGATCTGCTCAGCCACTTCTGCTGCCGCTATACTAAGGTCTTCTACATGAATTCCCTGCTCGATCAGCGCAGCACCAAGACTCAGCTGATCCTTGATCTTCTCATCGGCAATGGTCATCGCTGAGGATGCTACTGTCACAGCAAGCACCTTCTTCCCAGACAACGGAAGCATGCCTGCATCATCACGAACGAGCGTCATGCTGCGTTCACTGATTCGGCGAGCGATGTCCCCATGCTCTGCAAGCCCGACGCCCGCTGGCAAGCCGTTCGCGTCGATAACGGGTGCAGCCTGCACCTCCTGAGGGAAGCTGCCATCCTCCATCATGATGCCGCGCCGGATCTTCAGCGACAGCAAACGGCGGACTGACTCATCGATTCGCTCTTCAGTAAGCCTGCCTGATAGCACAGCCTGTTCAATCGCTTGATATGCTCCAGTGAGCAGCTCATGGGTATGACTGATCAGCACGAGATCGGCTCCTGCTTCGAGCGCCATTACCGAAGCCTCCACAGTGCCGTAGGTATCGACAATGGCATGCATCTCCATACAGTCGGTCATGATCACTCCCTCATAGCCCAGCTGATCTCTTAGCAGCCCTGTCAGTACAGAGGAAGACAGCGTCGCCGGCTTCTTCTCCGCTTCGAGTGCCGGGAAGTAGATGTGAGCAGACATAATAAAGTCCACTCCCTCTTCAATCGCCTTCACAAATGGCGACAGCTCCAGCCCTTTCATTCGCTCCAAGTCATGGGGAACGATCGGCAGATCCAGATGCGAGTCAGCAGCTGTATCACCATGTCCAGGGAAATGCTTCGCACAAGCAGACACACCGGCATCCTGATAGCCACGAACCGCCTGAGCACCATACTCGGCCACCATCTGTGCCGACTCACCGAAGGAGCGAACCCCAATCACCGGATTAAGCGGATTGTTGTTCACATCCAGAACCGGTGCAAAATTCAAATTAATGCCGAGCGCACTTAATTCCTTGCCACTGGCCAGGGCCGCTTCATAAGCATCATCACTTGCGCCTGCAGCTGCAATCGCCATATTACCAGGGAATAAGGTAATTCCATCCGCTATACGAGCCACCATCCCGCCCTCCTGATCAATGGATATCAGCAGCGGCAGCTGGCTGGCCTCCCTTGCAGTAGATTGCAGCTGATAAGTAAGCTGAGCTACCTGTCCGGGACCCTCTACGTTCCGGGCAAAATAAATAATGCCCCCGACAGGATGCGCCTTGATAAATTCTACGAGCGGCACTGTCAATTCTGGACCCGGGAGTCCGCACAGCAGCAATTGACCGATTTTTTCACGCAGACTTAAACGAGCAAGCAGTGCTTCTACATTGGAATTTGAATTCATGTTCTCAGCTCCCATAGATCAGATAAGATGCTCTTCTCTCACGCCATTTCTCTTCATCCTGATGCCAATTCGCCATGATCTGCCGAAGTCCTTCTTCGTCCCGAACCCGTTCTCTAATTTCCTTTCCTCCTGTGAGGAGATCTATAAAATAACGGTTGCCTTCTGGAGGAGGCGAAGTCCATTCGAAGTGCTGAGGGTGCGAGCGTGCAATTTCATGCAGCAGCATCAGCCCTGTCTCTACTGCTTTGAATTGGTCTCTATCCGTAATGAACAGCCGAACGCCCCCGCACAGTACGCCTTGATGCTTGGAATACACAGGTGCAGCATATACGGGATGAATATGGACACCGGGAAGCTGATGAGCTTCCATTTGCCGTGCAATTCGCTCACCCTCCATCCAAGGTGCGCCTATCCACTCAAAGGGTCTGGTCGTACCTCGTCCTTCAGACACATTCGTCCCTTCAAACAAACAAGTCCCTGCATAGACCTCAGCCGTTTCTGGTGAGGGAATATTGGGTGACGGCATCATCCAGGGCTGCCCCGTCTCGGCATAGGTCATGGATCGCCTCCAGCCTTCAAGCCTGACGACATCCAGCTCGCATCCGCTCCCCTCTTCCTTGTTCCGCATCATGGCAATCTCTCCGATCGTCATCCCATAGCGTATTGGCATATGCCAGGCACCCACGAAGGATTCATAGCCTTGCTGCAGGATGCCTCCTTCTACCTTCATTCCCCCCATTGGATTGATTCGATCAAGAACAAGCAGTGACTTTCCGCTGGCACCACAAGCATCCATTATATAGAAGAGAGTAGACAGATATGTATAGAAGCGTACTCCTGCATCCTGCATATCAAAAATAACTGTATCCACCTGTTCCAGCATTTCCGGCGTCGGTGTCTTCTGCTTGCCGTACAGGCTGAATACGGGAATTCCAAGCACAGGATGCATCTCATCCTCGAACGGAACTCCTGCCTGACGTTCACCGTACAGACCGTGTTCTCCCGCAAACAAGGCGGTCAGCCGGCTGCTCTTAAGCTGCGCACATATCTCGATCGTCGTCCTGAAATCAGCCGTTATACCTGTAGGGTTCGTAACCAGCCCTATTCGTTTGCCATCAAGAAATGGATGCGATAATTCGGATAACTGATCAGCTCCGGTAAGTACATTTGCCGTCATGCCATCCCCTCCCTTGGTTATAGAGAAGGCGCAGGACATCACCCTGCGCCTTCTTTGTTATTTTTGAAGCAAATTATATATAAGCTGTGCAGTTTCTGCTCTAGTCAGTGTGTCATGCGGATCGAAGCTGCCGTCCGTTCTTCCGCTGATAAGCCCTTCGCGCGTAGCGGCAAGTATTGCTTCCTGCGCCCAATCGCTAGCTGTGCTCATATCGGTGAACGAATGAGCGTTGTTCGGCGTGCCTTCCGTTATTTCCATATGCTCGAACAGTCTCATCAACACGACTACCGCTTCTTCCCTCGTCATCTGATCCAGAGGACGGAAGTGCCCCCCGCTTCCCTGCATAATGCCTAGCTGCTCAGCCGCAGCAACCGCATTTGCATAGTAGGCTTGATCTGCCACATCTTCAAACGAGGATGCATCTTCTGAACGATCAATTCCCAAGCTGCGCATGGCCATTACCGCAAAATCCGCGCGGCTCACGGATGCGTTCGGTTTGAAATTAAGTTCTGAAGTTCCTTTCACGATATGCCTCGCTGCCATTTTTTCTGTTATTTCCTTAGCCCAATGGTTCTGCATATCATGAAACATGATGTGATATTCCATTACTGCAATCAGCCCTGTTCCATCGGTCTCAAAAGTAACAACCCCATCTTTCCATTTGCCATAGATATATTTAGCTCCCGTGGCATGAACCCTATATATCCCTGCATATTCAGGATCAATATCCGAGGTGTTGATCTGCCAATTTACTTGAACTGGAGCGGCAAGAGCAGTAAGACTGCGGTCTCCTGAATACCAATGAATATCTGCAACAAGATTTGAAGGCTGCAGAGCAGGTGTCGTTTTTGCTGCTTCTATCCACCCACGACTCTCGTCATCAAGTACAAACTTGATGTGTAAAGTGAGCCATTCCTCCTCCATTGCCTCACCTTGCATAGCTGCATAGGGAACCACAATATTTAGGGAGCCTGTGTGAATATGAAGATCCTTCTGCTCTTCATGCAACAGTCTCAAGCCTTCCGTCTCTATTTGTAGCTGCGGTTGTCCAGACTCTCCTGGAATACCTTCCTGCCTGATCGTAATATATTCTTCCGTCTGAGTGAGAGCTTCAGAGATATCCTTCTGAGCTATCACGGCTTTACCATCGGATGTAACTTGAACTGAAATGATTCCCTTTTCAATGACCGGATTACGCTTCTGCTCCTCAGAGCTTCCGCCGCCAGCTTGATTACCCGTGTTTCCTGTACCCGGATTATCTGTCCCTGGATTACCACCGAATTTACCTGTTGAGAAATGCCATATATCCGATTTTGTAGAGCCACTGTGTTCATCTTCAGCTACGGCATACCATTGATACACCGAATTATTCGCAAGCCCTGACCAATTTACACTGGCCTCACTTCCGCTATCGATACCTGCTGCCTTATCAATCAGCTCATTCGTATACACCTTAATGCCTGCATAGTCTGTAGCTACTCTCTTCAGCTTGCCTTGCAAGTCCAGATCAAGTGAAAATTCGTCCTTCCCCGGATACTCGGTTGGATCATAATAGTTGTAATCATCTAAGAGAGGCGAGTATGTCTTCATGTGCAGCTTGTTGTTCTGCATATCAAATTGCATGAGCCGGATATAACCAAGTCCACCCGCTTCTGCTCCTTGGTAATCTGCCAGCATCTGATAGACACTGCGATCCGGTGTACCGTCTCCGTCATCATCGATCTCATCTACCTTCAACTCCGCATCATGATAATGCCCCGACAATGCGGCAATTACATTCTCATTCGGAAGGATGACCTCTTCGTAGACTTTGTCAGCAATTGGTGCACGGTTACCGGATACGAGCAGGTATTCATGGAAGGCTAGAATCGCCTTCCGCTCCGGATATTTAGCGAGCACCTCGTTCATCCAGTCAATCTCCGGCTGACCCAAGCCCCAGCCCATGTACACAATAATAAAATCGTTACCGTTTGATGAAATAAGGTCATAATGCCCCATATTATTTTTGTAGGACTCTCCGTAATGCGGTTGATCCTCAAAACGCCAAGCCCCAAAGTATTTCCAGTACTCGTCATAGGTACCAAACTGATTAGATACATCGTGATTTCCTGCAAGTACTCCATAAGGAATATTGGCTTCCTCGAGTACCTTCATGTTCTTATCCGCCTCTATCCATTGATACTCCTTGTCGGATTCATCAACAATATCCCCGGTATGAATTACATATTTAATTTTTTGCTCTTCTTTCTGATTACCAATCCAGTTCGCAATCTTGCGGTAGGTTTCTGGATAGCTTTCTGAGTAGTACTGTGTATCGGACATCCATACGAATGAAAAATCATACGGATCTTCGCTCACAGGCAGCTCATCCTGCACCATCATCTGAATTTTACCGCCGCTCCGATAATTGCCCGCAGTAACCATCGCCTCAAGCTTAAAATCCTCATCTCCTGCAATTTGCTGGTCAAGCAGCTCCCACTTTTGCTGATCAGGACGGAACGCGTACAGGCTGACTTTACGTCCTTCAAGCGACTTCCCAACCCACTCCAGCAGTACTTGATCGGTATCTTTGACTGACGAATTCAGCTTAGCCTCAAATCGGTGATACGGAAATTGCTCCATGGAATCGTCTGTCAGATATTGACCATCAACATTTGCAATTTGAGTATAGTCTCCCTTAGTCATTGCCTTTTCTCCGGCAGGCACTTCTTCTTTAGGCGGCTCTACGTCTGCTGCATTACGGTATCCTTTGAAGGATTCCAACTGTTTAGCATCATGCAGATAACCTTTGTAAAAGGATACGTCCATCACATCGGAGGCAGGATCAGTAACCTTAATTTTGAGCTCTGCATTTAGCGCCACATCTTCTGCACCGTTCTTAGGAGATACCAGCTCAGGTTTCAGTGGATTTTCTTCCGGAACGATGAATCGGATTGCGACCTCGCTCATATTTCCTGCCTGATCCTCTGCTTGGATCTTCAGCTGGTGTTCGCCAGCCGATAGTTTGGAGGACGATGTCTCATAAGGCAGCGTTATCACTTCGCCGTCAAGCTCAGCATGGCTTTCCTTAACTCCTGCAAGCTCATCCGTGATATGAGCATCAATCGTAAATTCACCACGGTACTCTTTTCCCTCTTCAAGGTTCGGATTAATGTTAGGCGCCGTGTTATCAACAATGACGCTGGCACTGACCCTTTCCTCCCCCGCTTCTGCAGTGAGATCATGCTCGCCATCCTCTGCCTTTCTTGTGTCCCAGGCATATGCCGTTGATCTCAGCTCTTCAGCAGTCAGATTAAATGCAAAATCAATATACTCATAGCGACCTGAGCTGTCTCCCATTTTGATCTCTTCTTGGGGGTTAGAATAGCTCGGATCATATACTACGGTTCCATCTGCAAGGACGAGACGAATATTACGAATCTGAAAATCATCCTTATTCTCTTCTTCACGCTCATCAAAAGGCGACGACTTGGAGCCTGCGCGAATGGAAAGAACGTTATTCCCTTCACGGAATCGCTGCGCATCAATCGGCACTGTCAGCGTTTCATACTGATTAATCGGATCCTGAAAGGTGTGAAGGATTTCCTCTCCGCTGGTTACCGCATTTTTGAAATAATAATTAACGCCAATCACTTCAAATGCAAAATAAGCATCGTGCTCAAGGGCATCAAACGTTTCCTCAGCAGGAACGGCTTTGTCATCTATGAACAGCTCAATATCCTGCTCTCCTTCAACACCTTGTGTTCCTTTGATCATTGTATTACCGCTAATGATCTGATCTTCCTGTACATTCAAGCGCAGCTCATCTGACTGGACATTGCCAGTAATCTCCACGAATTTAGGTTCAGTCTGCCGCTCGTTCGTCCCATCGGACAGCTCCAGATAATACTCCAGCTGTTTGCTGCCTATAAGCTCAGGAGAATAGACCGTATAGTGATAATTAGAATCGTCATAGGATAAGTACAAGTATCTTTTTGTAAACTCGGAATCCTTATCCGTCTTATAAAATAAGACAACTGATTTGACAGAAGTATGGTCTGTTACCCCAAAGGCCATTTTTATGTTATTAAGCTGGTCCACAGTATCAGGTACATCAGCAAATTGCAGGACAGGTGCTTCAGGATCAGTCTCTAACTGCACAGGAACAGACGGAATCTGTACAGGATCAACCACACCTGGGGTTGCGTCCAGCAGACCTGCACTGTATTTCAGCATTTCTGTTCTTCCGCCAGTCGGATAACGATAGAAAATACCTTTGTCTGCTTGTGTCTCATCATCGTTATCATACGCTGCAGAGGCTATGTCTATATGAGTATTTGTGCCGATAACAGCAGCCCGCTTACCTCCGTTGGCCATACCGTCAGAGTAGACTCTATACAGATTGTCATTCTCAACTAAATTACTGCCATAGTTGGCATTGAAATCGGCCGCTGTTTTATCTCCATTCGCTGAATTAATGACCCAGAAGACGATCGTTTCCTGCGATGAGATCATCATTTCTTCATGATCTGTAGGCCATATAACGTCTGCTGACGGACCAGAGTCCGTATAGCGGTAGTACAGCTTATAATTCTTCAAATTAATGTCCTGATTAGTATTGTTATACACCTCAATAAACTCATATCCATCGGCCCCACCGACATTTGTTGAATCTGGGACAAGTTCGGTTACAAGCAAGGCTGGGACCTCATTGTAATCGACATCTGCCTGTTCGACGTTGACCGTATATTGTTCAGTTCGTGAGACTGCTCCATGAGCTTCAGCTTCTATATAATAGATCAGCTGCGGATCCGTCAAAGAAGTCTTTGGAATGGAGGCCGTGTAGTTCATGCCTTCCGCTTTACTCATATTCAGAACATGGAATTCTGTCTCCGACATACTCCGGTAATAAACGGCAGCTGTGACGGTTGCCTGCTGCTGTGCTGCCTCGATCTGAGCAGCTTCTTCCAGCATGTTCTGATCAGTGATCTGCTGCTCTGCTGCTGCTTCCATCTCAGGAATTGCAACTGAAGCCTCCACATCTTCTGCCTGTTGATCTGCTGTTTCTTCTTCCACAACGCCATCTGGTGCACCCGCTGCTTCGGCTTGTTGCTCTGCTTCATTCTCTCCAGCACTCTCATAAGTATCTTCTATCACAGTTGGATTCTCGTTTAAGCTCGAAGAAGCGGATTCATCTTGTTCATTCTTGTCTACAGCTTCAGCTGCAGACAAATCAGCTCCCTGTCCAGCTATGCTAATGTCCGCTTGGATCAAGACATCTTCATCTATACTGACCGAAGTAACCGGGATATGTAATATCACCGGAGCCTGCACTTCCTCCTGCGGCCTCAACTGCTCTGAAGCTACTGAACCCGGGGTAGCAGCACCTCTGCGCTCATAGATTGTCTGCTCACCACCAGATGTTGGAGGGTAATAGTGCGCACTTGTTCCTTCACTGACATCATCAGATAAATAGTTTGCATTGGCCAACGGTTTACCGCTGCTATCCTGTACAATAACTCCCCTTTTTCCTCCATTAGCAAATCCGTCAAATCCTGTTACTTGGATAATCTGAGATGAAGTCAGTCCTGTTCCAAAATGAATATTAAAATCATCCAAACCTACTCCCGTTTTGTTGTACCACATCACCATAGCTTGTCCAGATGGAATAACTACGTTATCTGGAACAACAAACGCCTTGTTCGATCCGGGATTATCTGTGTAGTTATAAATCAAAGAATAATTGCTCAAATTCAGATCTGATCCTGATGCATTGTACAACTCAAAAAATTCATAAGCTTCTGCTCCCAGATTATCCGGATGTATTTCGGTAACGAATAAATCTGATTTGGCAGCTGCCAGTTCAACACCCTCCTCTGCCCGCATGACACCGGCCGGAGCCCAGAGTCCTGCGAGCATTGATCCAAGACACAATAAAGATAATCTTTTCTGCCATTTTCTTAACAAACTGCTTCACTCCTGTATTTTGTAGTAGATAAAGCCATGATAGAATATAACTTCCTTTATCAGGCTAAATCGACTGTGTAAACAGAACACGAGGAGTATGTAAAAACAAACCATTAAACTGTAAAACATTACATTTATTTTACGCTCGGCGTCATTCCTTTCTCAGACCACTCATCTGCGGCAGGCTCTTCTTCCTCCTCAATCAAATTAGCCGTCACCTTGTACATATAAATGCCCATCATACCGTTAAACAGCACGAGGAAGCCGACTGCCGTCAGCGCGAGCAGCACCGTAAGACATACTGTCTGGAAGAAGGCCCCGACAGTGTACCCCGGATGCCTCAGGAGCAGCTTGACACTCTCTCCCATCGCCTTGAAGATCCCCATCTCCTTCTGCAGAACGAGCTGGAACGTATGGAATTGAGAGATGAACGCCATGATGACAAAATATGTCTGAAATACCGCAATAATCGTATAAAACATGCCTTCTTTGCCGCCGTAATACCACCAGGTGGACCAGAGAATGAACACGAGCAGCGATACGAACAGCCCCATGATTACCGCGGGAAAATACCCTCTTCTCATTCCAGCAAGTAAATCCTTTAATCCATTCCTTCTGCTCTTCCGCTCCATCTTGTGATGGAATACATTCAGTACACCCAAGAACAGCGGCATATAAATGAAGGGAATGATGATCAAGGCAGCGGTTATGGGCAGCAGCAGCACAGCAGGAATCAGAATTAATGAACTGATCACACTGTATAGGGCAACGGGAATGATCTCCCGATAAATCTCCGCTCCCGTCTTGACCAGCACCTCACTCAGCTTACGCATCACATTTCACCCCTTGTTCTTATTCTCACGAATTTAATATAATTCTTTGCTCGGTCTCTGGATCAAAATAATGGGCCTTATGCAAGTTGAGCAGGAAAGTCTTGGACAGTCCCGTATATGCCGTCGTTTCCGGATTAACCTTCGCTGTAATCAACCGACTCCCGATGTGAAAATAGATCAGGTTCTCCGATCCGAGATGCTCAACAACATCTATGTTTGCTTCAATTCTGTGATCACCCTCCAAGCTCGGAGCAATGTCTTCCCCGTAAATATGCTCAGGACGAATCCCCATCACGACCTTCTTGCCATGATAACCCGCAAGTCCGGCCGCTACCGCATCTGTGAGAGTCAGCTCTGCTCCTTCAATACGAATCTTGTTACCCTCAACGACGGCATCGATGAAGTTCATCGCAGGTGATCCGATAAAGCCGGCGACAAACATGTTCTGCGGATTGGCGTACAGCTCCGTTGGAGAGTCTATCTGCTGAATAATGCCATTATTCATTACAACGATGCGCTCCCCGAGCGTCATCGCTTCTACCTGATCATGCGTAACGTATACAATGGTTGCTCCAAGCCGCTTGTGAAGCTCACTCAGTTCTACCCTCATCTGGATACGAAGCTTGGCATCAAGGTTTGAGAGCGGCTCATCAAACAGGAACACCTGCGGGTCCCGAACGATCGCCCGCCCGACAGCCACACGCTGGCGTTGACCGCCGGACAACTCCCGCGGCTTCCGCTCCAGCATATGCGTCAGTCCCAAAATACCGGCTGCATTTTCCACCTGCTGATTAATGTACTCTTTATCCTTCTTCAAATTACGGAGTCCAAAGGACAGGTTCTCCCGTATCGTCATATGAGGGTATAGCGCATAATCCTGAAACACCATGGCAATGTCCCGGTCCTTCGGATGCAGGTCGTTTACGACCCTTTCGCCGATGAGGATATCGCCGCTCGTCTGCTTCTCGAGACCTGCAATCATGCGAAGCGACGTTGTTTTTCCACAGCCGGAGGGACCAACGAACACGACAAATTCTTGATCCTCAATAACGAAGTCGGAGCCCGCTACTGCGGTAAAGGTCCCTTTTTTGTCATCACTAAATTGCTTGCGTACTTGTCGAAACTCCACCCGTGCCATAGGTATTCCTCCTTTCACGTATCAGCCTTTAACGGCTCCAATAGTAATGCCTTGCAGGAAATAGCGCTGCAGGGAGAAGAACAGAATAATCATCGGCAGAGCGCCCACGGTCGCTCCCGCCATCATGGCGGCAAAATCGGACGCATCACCGAACACGAAGGAAGCCAGCCCGACCTGTATAGTCCGCATATCGCTTGAATTCGTAATAAGGAACGGCCAGAAGAACTCATTCCACGAGGCAACGAAGCTGAAGATCGCAAGGACGGCCAGTCCCGGCTTCGCCATCGGCAGTATGACCTTCCAGAAGATCCCGAACTCGCTGCAGGCATCAATCCGTGCCGCGTGAATAAGTGAAGTGGGAAGGGAGGACATATACTGCTTCATGAGAAAGATATTTCCCACGCTGACTGCCGTCGGCAAGATGATCGCCGTGTAGGTATCCCCGATGTTGAACACATTCACCATCAAAATATACAGGGGAATCAGCGTAACCTGGGCAGGAATCATCATTGTGCTGAGCAGGACCCAGAAGATCGCTTTGTCCCCCGGGAACTTAAGCTTGGCGAAGGCATAACCTGCGAGTGAAGCGAAGAACACGTTTGTAATTGTGGTAATTGCTGCGATAACAAACGAATTCCATAACCAGCGCCAGGCATCTGTTTTGCCAAAGAATCGCTCATAAGGCGTCATTGAGATCACTTCAGGAATCATCTGCGGCCGAAAAGTAGCGGACACCTTCGTATCCTGAACAGAGCCGACCAGCATCCAGTACAGCGGAATGATCGTTACAATCGCCCAGAGTAAAATAATAACGGCTGCCAGAATGAGCAGGACCGATCTTTTTTGTAGTTTCATCGTCATACATCACACCCCCTCTATAGCTGCCTTTAATATTCAACATCACTGGAGAAGTATTTAAACTGGATTATGGAGATGACCACGATGATAAGAGCCAGCACAAAGGACTGGGCCGAAGCCAGACCAAACTCATAGAATACGAAAGCGGTCTGATAGATCAAATAAGCGATTGTCGTTGTCGCAAAATTCGGACCCCCTTGGGTCATTAGATACACCGAAATGAAGACCTGGAACGACCCGATTACACCTGTAACGAGCAGGTAGAGCGTCGTAGGTTTAAGCAAGGGCCAAGTAATCTTCGTAAATTTGGTCCATGCACTGGCATGATCAATATCTGCTGCTTCATAGAGCGACTTCGGAATGCCGCCCAGAGCGGCCATGTAGAGAATGATCCCTGCCCCATGAGAGCCAAGCCAGCTCATTAGGATGAGCGAGAAGAGAGCTGTACTGGATTGTCCCAGCCAGATTACAGGATCAAGCCCGAACCAGCTGAGGAATCTGTTGAGAAGTCCGACCTCGGTCGGATCGAATATAGCCAGCCAGACCACGGAGATCGTAACGCCGGAGGCGACAGCCGGCAGGTATAGCGTTGCTTTGAAGAAGGTCTGCCACTTGCTCTTCATTTGAAAGATCAGCACAGACAAGACGAAGGTAATGATAATGTTGACCGGCACGGTTCCCAGTGTAAAAATAACGGTGTTTCGCATCGACTTCCAGAATGTAGCGTCCTGGAATAACCGACTGTAGTTATCCATCCCTACCCAGGTGGAATTCATAATGCCATACTCCTGAAAGCTCATAAAAAAAGCATGACCCACCGGATACAGTGTAAATACGAGGAACAGCAGAACCGGCGCTAAGATGAAGAGATAAGCCCAGCCATATTCCTTAATCGCTCGCATTGGGCTTTGGCGGGAAGGTGTCCTTTTTGGCGCAAGTGATGTCTGCATCGTTCTCTCACCCCTTGTGTTTGTCGTAGAATTGAACCATTCCTTCTAGCAAAAAGGCTCCTGAGGACTTTGTCCTCAGGACAGCCTCCTCTGCAGATGACGCTATTTATTTGAGCATTTGCTCTGCCTTTGCCTTGAAGTCCTCTGCAATTTGCTCAGGTGTCTTCTCGCCGGAGAACAGGGCTTGAATGTTGGGCTTGACGACTTGTTCCTTGAACTGCTTCTGCTGCGCAGATTTGTCAATGTCGAGTGAGAGGGTTACCGGAATTTCGATATGCTCTGCCATCATATTCGCGGCTTCTATGGTGTCCGGTGTGCCCAGACCCTTGCCTTCGAAGTATTCGGTTTGTGAATTTCGAACGAAAGGAAGCACAAGCTCGTTAGCCGAGTTCCCTGCTTTGGCGCCGCTCAGCGCCTCCATCACAAGAAACGTATTCTTGGCATGCTGCTCGCCCTTGTCATTTTTTTTGCTTGAAGGCAACGTAACCCTCTCCACCCATGGTTGATTTAGGCTCCGCTCCGTCATTATGGGGTACAGGAAGCAATACGAATTCGATTTTCTCGCCTTGGACGGTGCCTGCATCAATATCTTTGTTACGGTTCTGAATCATGACATCATAGTAGGGAAGTGCTTTGGAGATGATCGCCGCTTGCCCGGCATAGAACATATCCGTTCGTTTGGCGGGAGCAATGGCTGCGGTTTCTTTAGGCATATAGCCTTGATCAATGAGGTTGTCTATGAAGGTAAGTGTGTCTAATATACGTTGGTCATTCCACTGAAATTCGCCGCTGGCGTTAAGCACATCGGGCATTCCATTATTGCGTGTCAGCATTTCAATAAAATCCAGTGAGGTTCCGTCTGTGACGAGCGCATACTGCGTGGTGCCGTCAGGAGCCGTACCTGTAAGCTTGGCCGCCGCCTCGTTAAATTCATTCCAGGTCCAGCCCTCCTGCTGGATCTGCTTCCAGTCAATTCCCGCTTCCTCCAGGATGCGCTTATTTCCGCCCCAAGCCCACTGGAATTGATAGAGCGGCAGTCCATACTGTTTGCCTTGAATTTGGCCAAGCTCTAGTGTGCCAGGCACGTAGTCATTCTTGATCTCATCGGTCAGGTAAGCGTCCAATTCAAGCGCAAGCCCTGTCTTCACATAAGCGCCATCAACACTGTGAAAATACAGATCTGGCGGATTACCTGCATTCAGAGCGACGTCGAACTTCTTAGGCCCCTCTGCCCATGTAAGCATTTCGTACTCAACCGTAATATGGGGATGCTCCTGATTAAAATCAGCGATCAGCTCCTTCAGCTCATCTTCATATGTGCCATGAACAGGGTAAGTCCACACGGTTACTGTATCCTTGGCATCCGCATCTCCGGTCTCCGCTTCACTGCCTGAAGTGCCGCCGCAGGCTGTCACGATGAGCATCATCATAGCGATCATAAGCGTAAGCGGTTTTTTCATATACACTTCCCCCTTTTTCGCATCGCATCTAAGGATCTACTTGAACATCTCTTCTCCCTTAGCCTTAAACTCGGCCGCTATCGCTTCGGCTGTCTTCTCGCCTGTAAATAACGCCTGAATGTTCGGCTTCATCACCTGTTCCTTGAACTGCTTCTGCTTCGCTGCCAGCGCTGAGTCAAGCGAGAGAACGACCGGCTGCTCCATATGCTCTGCCATGATACGGGCTGCCTCCAGCGTTTCCGGCGTACCCAGACCCTTGCCTTCAAAATATTCAGCCTGTGACTTTCTAACAAACGGCAGCACGAGCTCATTGGCCGAATTCCCGGCTTTGGCGCCGCTCAGTGCTTCCATAACTAGGAACGTGTTCTTGGCATGCTGCTCGCCCTTATCATTCTTTTGCCTAAAAGCCACATAGCCCTCGCCGCCCATCGTTGATTTCTGCGGAGCATCCTTATGATGAGGGACCGGCAGCAATACAAATTTAACCTTGGCACCCTGCACCGTTCCTGCATCAATATCCGCATTCCGCTGCTTGATGAGCACATCGTAATACGGGATTGCCTTGGAGATAATGGCCGCCTGCTCGGCATAGAACATTTCTACACGTTTCGCAGGAGCAATGGCTGCCGTTTCTTTTGGCATATAACCTTCTGCACGAAGGGTCTCCAGGAATTTCAGCGTCTCTAGAATACGATCATCATTCCACTGGAATTCACCTTCCGCATTCAGCACATCCGGCATATTGTAATTGCGGGACAGCAGCTCCATAATCTCCATCGTCTGCCCTTCGGTCACAAAGGCATATTGTGGAGATCCGTCAGGAGCAGTCCCCATCAGCTTAGGCGCGATCTCAAGGAATTCACCCCAAGTCCACCCCTCCTGCTGGATCTTCTGCCAATCGACTCCAGCTTCCTCAAGAATACGTTGGTTGCCGCCCCAGCCCCATTGGTACTGGTAGATTGGAAGACCGTATTGCTTGCCTTGAATCTGCCCGAGCTCAAGCGTTCCCGGATAATAATCCTCCCTGATCTCAGGTGTCAGATAATCATCCAGCTGAATAGCCAATCCAGAGTCGACATAACTTCCATCTACACTGTGAAAATACAAATCCGGCGGATTGCCCGCATTCAGGGCGACATCAAATTTCTTTGGGCCTTCAGCCCAGGTGAGCATCTCTGTCTTGACGGTAATATTCGGGTGTTCCTTATTAAAATCAGCGAGGAGCTCCTTCAGGTCCTCTTCATACTTGTTATGAACAGGATACGTCCAGACCGTCACTGTATCCTTGGCATCCGCGCTTTGCTCGCTGCTACCTCCCCCGCCGCTGCAGGCTGTCACCGCAAACATTAGAATAGAGGTCAGCACAATCCATGTTTTACGCATTAGCACTTATCTCCCCTCATTCGTTCCTCGATAGGAACACCGTAGATTAGACTACCTTCTCAGCGCCCTCCTGCTCTCCTCCAGATACTTGACCGACTGCTCGTAATTCTTGCTGGCTACACAGAGATACAAAATATCAATCAGATTAAGCTGAGTCATCCGGGAACCCATAGCAGCGCTTCGAATTTCACTCTCTGTGGATGATGTGTATAGAGGTACGGTCGCCAGCTTGCTCAGCTTGGAATGACCGTACTTGGTCATGCTGATCACTTCTGCCCCCCGCTCCCGAACCAGCTCAGCAACACGAAGCACTTCTTCCGTTTCACCCGAATAGGAAATGCAGACAGCTACATCATCTTCTGTCATTGTGACCGCGGACGTGAGCTGCTGATGCGGATCAGCGAAGGAGAAGCTCATCTTGTTAATTCTTAAAAATTTCTGCTGTGCATCCATGGCTATAAGGTTAGAAGCTCCCACGCCAAAAAAATAAATACGCCTTGCCTGATCCATTAAAGAAACGGCCCGCTCCACCATCGCCTCGTCCATAATCTTCAGCGTATCCCGGATGGACTGAATATTGTTGTTCGATACGCTTCGAATCATCGCAGATACACTGTCATTCGGTCTGATCTCCTGATAGCCTGCCTGCTCATCCGACTCCCGCAAGTCACCAGCCACTTTAATTTTCAGATCCTGATAGCCTTTGAAGCCGATCGTTTTGCATAGGCGGACGATCGCTGCCTGACTTGCACCGCTCTTCGCTGCCAGCTCGGCAACGGAGAGCTCGATGATCTCGCCAGGCTGCTGCAGAATATAGGCCGCGATCTTACGCTCCGAAGGATTCAGTGTTTCATAGGCTTCCTTGAGACGAACCAAACCACCATTCATGAGAGCCGTTCCACCTCCATTCTCAATAGATATGTACATATAGGTTAGATAAACTAACACGATTCGTTCCCTATCCTCCCAAATATGTTTGGATTGATATTATTATATGAGTTGTAAAATATAATTTCAATAATATTTTATTTACTTAAAATTTTATTTTACAATCTGGAAATTATGACCTATACTAAATAAAAAATGAGAAGGGGTGAAGCGGTGAATGTCTTTATTGGCGTAGATGGTGGCGGTTCCAAAACCGAAATAATAACCATGTTAGAAGATACATCTATTCTCGCTCAATTCTATGGCGGGCCAACGAACCCCTATACAACTTCACCTCTTGAAGCAGCCAGCGAGCTGAACCGATTGCTAGAAACAACCCTCACTTTTATTAATGATCACTCACTTTTATGTAATGGTATTTGTCTTGGAATGTCAGGTATATACTTGGATGAAGAGAAGAATGCGCTTATCAATCAGGTTACTCAATGCTTGGAGCGCAAATCCTTCTCCGCGAAAATTACGGTTTGTACAGAGGGGGAAATATCTCTCATGGCGGCATCAGGGGAGCATACAGGCGTGCTCGTGATCGCCGGAACAGGCTCTATTGTTTATGGATTCACAAGAGAGGGAAGCATTCACCGTGCAGGAGGATGGGGACACCTCCTTGGAGATGAGGGCAGTGGTTATCAGATCGGCCTACAGACCCTTCAAGGGATTATGAGAAGTTATGACCGAGTCATCCCGCCTACGTTACTTACCTCCCTCGTTCAAGAAGACTGCCGATTAAACGAGATTACAGAGCTCCGCACCTTCATCTATCAACAACCCTTTAGTAAGAAGACCATCGCTTCTTATGCTGAGCTGTGCATCCGCGCCGCTGAGGAAGGAGATCCACTTGCAGACAGCATACTTAGATCTCAGGCCGCAAGTCTGGCCGACACAACCACCGCTCTTCTACATTCTCATCCTGATCTCCAGCAAGAAGTTATCGCTATGACGGGCTCTATCTTTCTCCATTCCTCTATATATAGAGCACACTATGAGTCATCCTTATGTACGATCTTCCCCCACCTTCGTATGATCACAGGTTCGGCAGATAGACCGCCAGCCTATGGCGCAGCACTGATTGCACAACAGCGGTTCTACCCGGATCAAGGAGTCTATGGACTCGTATAGTATGGTGAAATACCGCATGAGTCTGCCTTGCCGTTACTTACAAACGAAGGTTCATTAATATAGAAAAGCTTGCAATCAAGATGCCCCGTATATAAACGAATAACACCAATCATTTTCTAATCTAGAATTGGGGCCAGGAGCGAAGGAGGCCGTACCTTATTATGAATCATCTAAGCCATAAACTTAGCCAGTTGATTACTGAACATCCCAATCCGAGAACAGACCATATTGATCAGCTGGATTCCATTGAAATCATGAAGCTCATTAACGATGAGGATCAGCTAATCGCTAGGGTAATCAGACCGCTTATACCGCATATCGCAAAGGTTGCTGATTGTATAGTAGAGAGCTTTGAACGTGGTGGACGTTTATTTTATGTCGGTGCCGGTACCAGCGGCAGAATCGGCATCCTTGATGCATCCGAGTGCCCTCCCACCTACGGTACCGATCCGTCACTCATTCAAGGTCTTATCGCAGGAGGTTTCGAGGCCGTCCGAACACCTGTGGAAGGCGCTGAGGACAGCGAGCAAGGGGGCAGAGAAGATATGCAATCCCATCAGGTCGGCCCGCACGATGTTGTGATTGGCATTGCAGCAAGCGGCAGAACACCTTATGTGCTGGGTGCCATGAAGGAAGCCCGCACTCTGGGCGCTCTTGTAGTCGGACTCTGCAACAACCCCAATTCAGCCATGAAGCCGCTGGCAGATTATATGATTGAAGCTGTAACCGGACCCGAGGTCATTATGGGCTCCACCCGAATGAAGTCCGGGTCCGCACAGAAGCTTATTCTCAATATGCTGACGACGACAGCCATGATCCGCTCCGGTAAAGTATACCGGAATTTGATGATTGATCTTAACCCTTCCAATGAGAAGCTGGTCGATCGTGCCAAACGCATCATCAAGCTGGCAACCGGAGCCTCCGAGGAGCAGATCAAGGATGCCTATATCGAATCAGATGGCCATGTCAAGACCGCCATTGTTATGATTATGACCGGTTCAGACGCATCCTCAGCGAGGAAGCTGCTCGCTTCATCCAAAGGCTATGTTCGTAAGGCGATTGACAGCACTCCCACTTCATAAGAAAAGAGCGCCCCTCTATCCTTAGCACTAAGGAATAGATAGGGCGCTCTGCCATTTCAATCTACAATTTGAAACGCTGAATAATCTCCTGAAGCTCATCCGCTATATTCGATAAAGTTGCTGCAGAAGAAGCGACCTCCTGCATGGCTGCCAGCTGCTCTTCCGAAGCAGCAGACCCTTCCTGTGCGCCAGCGGATATCTGATCCGAGATCGCTACAGCGACCTCAAATGATTCACCGACATGGGCCATAGAGGCATCCATCTGCTTCGAGGCTGAGGATACTTCCTCCATCTGAGCGGCAACCTCTTGAATGGAGTGCAGAATCACTCTGAACCGCTCGCCTGCCTCCTGGACTGTAGCGATCCCTTTCGTAATTTCTTTAGATGCCGTGCCCATCGATGCTGTCGCAGCTCCTGTTCCCTGCTCCATTTCATGGGTCAATTTAGCAATTTGTGCTGCAGAAGCGGCCGACTGCGCTGCCAGCTCCTTCACTTCGTTCGCTACAACAGCGAACCCCCGTCCATGCTCACCTGCTCTTGACGCTTCAATTGAAGCATTCAGCGATAAAATATTCGTCTGTTTAGCGATATTCGTAATGACTTCAACAATCTTCCGTATCTCTAATGACTTATCTCCGAGCCCTTGAATCACCTCATTGAGGTCACCCGCTGAAGCACCGATCTGATCCATTTGATGCTTCGCTTGATCGATACTCGTCATACCGGCCTGGGACTCTTCAGATACCTGCTTGGCTGCCAGAGTCACTTCTCCAGCTTGGTTTGTAATAGCTCTTACACCGCGGGACATCTCTTCAACGAGCTGCTTGGCTTCGCCAAGGCTTTGATTGGATTGAATCGTTCCCGTTGCCGTCTCCTGCATAATTGTGGCCAGCTGTTCTGTTGCCTTTGTTGTCTGCTCGGAGCTTGCCGCAAGCTGCTGAGAGGACGCTGCAAGCTGATGCGACGTTTCACTTACTTCTCCGAGCACAGCACGAAGAGAACCGGTCATCCGATTAAAACCTTCCGCCAGAATGCCGTATTCGTCCCTGCGCTTCACGGATAGATCTATCGTCAAATCTCCATTTCCAATATCACGGGATGCTCTGACCATTGCCTGTATCGGGCGATGCAGGCTGCGGATCATTAGAATCATAACCCCCAGTCCCACAATGGCAGAAATGCCAAGCACGATAATCAGCGCGTTAAGAATCGGACGAGAGGCTTCATCCACTTCGGCATAATCCATTTCTGCGATGAGCTTCCACCCTGTACTCGCATGTGTATTAAAGAAGGCATATTTCTCTGCATTTCCTATGGCATAACTCAGATCCCCATTATCCTGTGTGAGCGCCGAATTTGATAGTGTCTCCAGCGCACTGGTTCCTGCATTAAAACGGGAGTGCACCAGATAATTGCCGTCACCATCTACCAAATACACGATACCTGTTTCTCCAATATGTACATCATTCACTGTAGAAGTCAGTGCTGCCAGACTGATCTGCATGCTTGCTACCCCTTGACCATCTGATAGTGCTCTGGCCAACGTTACAACGACATTACCTGTCGAGCTCGATTTATAAGGCTTCGTTACGATAACCTCTTCACTGCTTTGAGCATCCTGATACCAGGGCTGATCTGTCACAGATTCATTCATTCCATACATCGGGGCTTTCATCTGCTGGTCTCCGCGAGACGATACGATGACGAGAGATTCAACCTGAGGGTTGGCATCCTTCAAATCATCCAGCAGCCGCTGGGCCTGAGGACTTTGATTGGCAATTTGCGCCGCATTCGTCTGTCTTGCTAACAAATTGATATTTGCCTTCTGACTGTCAATCAAGGAGTCAATCTGCTTGCTGACAAGGGCGAGGGATTGCTCCATTGTCTCCTGATCCGACTTCCGAATCTCTGAATCAGCCGTATTATAAGAAACCCAGAAGATCGCTATACTAGGCAGGAACAGGAAGAGTAGGAATGCTGCAATCAACCTTACTCTAAAAGACAACAAGCTCTTCTTTTCTCTGCTACCCTTTTCAATTCTGTGCTTCTCATTACGGTTATCTTCCTTGTTCTTCTTTTCTTCACTTTTGTTCCCCAGCTTCACTTTTGCTAAGCTTTTTTTCAATATTTCCTTCAAAGAAAAAGCCCCCCTTTCTACGATATGTGTGGTTTATGCAGCTCGTTAATGCATCAATGAGGATGACGTCAACTGCATACTGTCTATAAAAAAGACAGAACATTTTATCTATCGGCAATTGGAGGCTGAGATGTTATACATTTTCTGAAATTTTTCATTTTAGTTTACATTCAATGTAAGATAACAGCTTGCTAAGCAGATATGTCAGTATAAAATAAATCAGCGCAGCCGTTAAGTACGGCTCCCAGATCGCATAATATTGGCCTCTCATCGCGTTGCTCCAGAACATAATTTCCTGAACGGAAATGATCGCAAGCAGCGAGGAATCCTTGACCAGCACGATGAATTCATTCCCGAACGCCGGAATCATGCGCTTTATAGCCTGAGGCATGATGATATAACGCATCGTCTGGTAGCGGTTCATTCCGGAGGAGTAGGCTGCCTCAAACTGTCCTTGATCGACGGATTGAATTCCTGCTCGATAAATCTCTGCCATATACGCGGCAGAATTCAGCGTCATGGACAAGATTCCCGCTGTGATCGCATCCGTGCTCCCATAGAACATCGGCACAACACCAAAGTGAACAATCAGAATTTGAACATAAAAAGGCGTTCCACGAAAAAAGTTGATATAGAGACTCGCAGGCCAGTTCAAATACTTCGGCTTCGCCATTTTTCCGAAAGAAATAAACAATCCCAGGACAGCACCAAGCAGAATGGAAACGATAGAGAGTCCGATCGTCAGAAGCATACCTTTCAGGATTAATGGCAGATATTCCACGATAATATCAAATCTAAAATTATCCATGAGCTGCACTCCCTTATTTAATATGGGCAACAAGAAAAGCATGAGTCCGCACATACCGCTGACCCATGCTTCCTGGTTCCTGCCTGTGCGCTTACTCTGCTGCCTTATCCAATTCTTCCATCAATCGGGTTAAATCCGGTTCATCTCCAAACCACTTTTTATATACCTCGGCATATTTCCCATTATCAATGACCGCCTTGATCGCAGGATCCAGCTTTGCCTTCAGCTCCGAGCCTTTAGGATACAGAATGCCGTAGTATTCGGAATCAAAGTTCTCCGGATCAAGGATGCTCTCGAACGCTTTATCCGGATTGTTCTTCATGTACTCCTGCACGATCGCTACGTCCGCCACCGCAGCATCTACACCGCCGCTCTCAAGCTCCATGAAGGCAAGGACATTACTCTCAAATTTCTTAAGGCTGCTGTTGCCCTGGCCCATGATCTCCGTCATCAGTGTATCGGCCGTTGTAGCGCCCTGGACCGCAACCTTCATATCCTTCAGATCCATTGCACTCGTTATACCGGCTCCTTCTTTGAACAGAATCATGTTCGTCGATTCGAAGTAGGGCAGGGAATAATCATACGTTGCTTTACGCTCTTCCGTGATGGATACACTGGATATCCCAGCGGCAAATTCAGTCCCCTGCTGGACACTGGTCAGCATCGCATCCCAGCCTGTATTGCTAAGCTCATAATCAATGCCTGCTTCGGCCATCACTTCCTTAAGAAAATCAATATCAAATCCGGTAATCTCGCCCTTATCCATAAATTCCATTGGAGCATATGCCGCATCCGTCGCAATTTTGATAATCTCAGATGATTCCTCTGCCGCTCCAGCTCCTCCAGCTCCTGTCGTAGCGCTCTCTTCATTGCCACAGGCCGTCAAAACTATCACAAATAAAGCAATTAACATAACACCGATTCTCTTAATCATATGAACCCTCCCTATAGGAATCCAGTAATATAAACAGATTCTATCAACAGATCCATAGATTAACAACACATTTTATTGCATGCGTCAATAAACATAACATATAAGTATTGTTTTAATCGTGATTTAGCTCACAAAAAGCCTCGCTGAGGAGCCAGGAGGCTTTTGTTTCTCTCTATATTTTGAAGCTGGCATAGTGAACCTGTATCCTTCTGAATGGTGTTTCTGTTTATTCATCCGTATTAGTCTACTGAATCAATTTCATAGCACCATGAAATTGATTTACTGTTGTACTCATATCTCAAGTCGTTCCAATCCGCACACCCATCTGATTAATCCAGCGGCGGTAAGCCACCGATAACATATCGGCTTTATGATTCAGCTCTGCCTGCAGATCCAGCGGCAATAACTCGGGCTTCTGGGTTTCAATAATCCACTTGTCCTGCTCGAATACGGTATCCTGAAAATCAATAAACTGCTGATCATCCACCTCATGCGCATAATTGCGAGATACCGGCATATACACGATACACTCCTGCTCTGACACCGGCAGCACAGTCAGCATAATCCAGAGCGTCTGCCCCGTTGCCTGATCTCTCTTGGATAAACGGGCCGCAAGCGGTCTAAACACCTCCTTTACATAGATATAAGTGGTCCCCTCACGATGATCTGACCCGGAATGGGCAACCGGCTGGAAGATTGGCACATCTCCGGTATATACCCTGTCCGGTTCCTTGAACACCTCAAAGTCCGGCAGCTCCGAATAATCCGGGTGACCAAGCAGACCGCCATGCACATACATCAGGTGGGCAAAGTCCGTAAAGTTTTCGATAACTCTCGTCCCCGCGGCCTTCACATGATACGGACCACATACGAGCGGCCGATATTCCGGATTCTCAAATTCCTCGAAGCTGGGCAAATCAGTCCTTGGCTCGCCGATACACACCCACACGATGCCGAATTTCTCCTGGCAATGATACTTGGTCGCCTTCGCTCTCGGCGGAATACGGTCATCCTTTCCTTGAGCAGGGATACATACGCATTTGCCATCCGAATTGTACTGCCATCCATGATAAGGACAGACCAGATTCTCATTCTTGTCTACCCAGCCTTTGGACAGCATCGCTCCGCGGTGAACACAGAGATCACGCAGTGCATGCACACCTTTGCTTGACCGGTAAACCGCGACGCGCTCCTCCAGCACGATAGCGGATACCGGCTTGTCAGCCAGCTCGTGTGATGCACATACCGGATGCCATTCGTTCTCAAGCACCGTATCTGACAGGGCGGATGAACCTAACGGTTTAAGCAGTTTTTGATCAATCATCGTTATCCTCTCCCGTTTCCATATTCTTTTCTGCCTGTTCCATCACCACTACTCGTTTTGGACCAAAATCTCACCGCTCTTCAAGGCGTCGATCGTAGCCTGAACCTGATCCTTGATTTCCGGCGTCATTTTCTCCTCAAACCCATGGTAGGGACTCATGTATACCGCGCCTTCTTTCACACCCAGTGACATCGGCTCTGCCTTCATCGTTCTCTCCATAATGGATTTGACCGCAGCCGTCATCGCTGTTGGATAATCTTGAATCACACTTGTAATGACGGTGTCCGGAGCAACGGGGTTTAAATCTTCATTGGACCCGATCGCGAGTACACCCTCCTGCTTGGCAGCATCAATACCGCCCATTCCCGCCTGATTTGCATTGGTCATGACGACGTCTGCTCCCTTTTCGATGAGGGAGATCGCGGTCTCCTTGGCTTTTGCAACATCATCACTGGACCCCGTCATGGTCGTCAGGACGTTAATATCAGGAACAGCTGCCTTCGCACCCTCTTCGAACCCTTTGACAGAGTTGGTAATGGGCGGAATCTCCTGCCCACCAATCGCCGCTACTGTCCCCGATTCAGACATCAAAGCCGCTACCGTTCCCATCAGATAACCCTGCTCCCGATTGTTGATACTGATGGAAGCGACATTCGGGCTTTGACTCACCGTAGCGCTGGTAACCAAAAACCAGGTATCTGGATACTCCCCGGCAACAGACATCATGGGTTCCGCGAATTCAAATCCATGACCGATGACGACGTCATATCCATCTGTCCCATACCCACGAATAAACTCCGCCATATCAGACTGGGCAACCTTCTCGGAATACTGCACTTCCGCACCAAGCTCGCTCTCCATCTGCTTGAGCCCTTTATACGCCGTGGCATTCCATCCGTTATCATTTACTGGACCCGGCGTGAGCAGAGCGACCTTAAGCGGCTGATTCGCTTCTGTAGCAGCGGTACTGGAGCCTGCCGCTGCCTCCTCGCTCTGCCCGCTTTCTGCAGCACCGCCGCACCCTGCGAGCAGAACAGCAACAGCTAGGATCAACGTACACAACAAGTGGAATCGTCTATTCAACATTTTTGTGAATCCCCCTTTAATTGATTAATCCATCATCCCGGCCATGCTACGGCCGATTCGTTCTCGCGTTGCCTCTTCCCTGCTCACCATGTCCACAATCCGGCCTTTGAACAGAACAGCGATCCGGTCTGAGAGTGACATCACCTCTTCAAGCTCTGTGGAGATGAGCAGAATGCCAACTCCCCGATCTCTCTCCGCCAGAAGCCGCTTATGTACATATTCCGCTGCTCCTACATCCATTCCGCGGGTCGGCTGCATCGCAATGAGCAGCTTCGGATTCAGCATCAGCTCTCTGGCCAGAATGACTTTTTGCTGATTGCCTCCTGACAGCTGACCGGCCGCACGCTCGCTTGAGGGGGTTCTGATATCAAACTCCTGCACGGCTTGCTCAGCGGTCTTCCTTATCGCTCCCTTGCGCAGCATGCCGAATTTGCTGAAGATGGATGACCTGTACTGCTTCGCAATTAGATTCTCCCCAATGCTCATGGGCAGCATGAGCCCTTCCTTGTGCCGATCCTCGGGAATGTAACCTACACCTTGCTCGGTCATGTATCGGGGATGCAGACGCTTTACAGGCCTGCCGTCAAGCTTGATCTCTCCACTTGACAGTTCCGTTAGACCCATGAGTGCCTCACTCAGCTCACGCTGGCCGTTGCCGTCTACACCAGCTATGCCGACAATCTCCCCTTCCCGTACAGTGAGTTTGATGTCAGATAACACGGGTACCTGGCTCCGCACCACCGAAAGATCCTGCACCTCAAGCAAGCAGCGCTGGCTACGGGTATAAGGACTATGCTTCAGTACTGTGACCTCTCTTCCAACCATGAGCTTTGCCAGCTCCGCAGGGGTCGTTTCCTTCATGGCCATAGAGCCTTCCATTTGTCCGGCACGCAGCACTGTCACCTGATCACAGACCGCCTCCACCTCCTGCAGCTTATGGCTTATAAAGACGATCGTTTTCCCTTGCTCCTTCAGTGACCTCAGAACAACGAACAAATCCTTGACCTCTGGTGGAGTAAGTACGGCAGTGGGTTCGTCCATAATGATGAATTCTGCGCCGCGGTATAACGTCTTCACAATTTCAACACGCTGCTGCTGACCGACAGATAATTCACTGACCCGCTTCGCGGGGTCTACATCAAGACCGTAGGCATCTGAGATCTTCTGAATCTCTGCACAAGCTCTGCGAAAATGAAACCAGGGACTCCGGCCTTCCTTAAGCCCAAGCACCACATTCTCTGCCACGGTCAATGCCGGTATCAGCATAAAATGCTGGTGGACCATACCGATTCCGATCTCCATCGCCTGCCTTGGTGAATCAAAATGGACTCGCTTACCTTTAAACAGAAGCTCTCCCTCATCGGGATGAAGAAGGCCTGACAGCATATTCATCAGCGTGCTCTTCCCTGCACCGTTCTCACCCAGAATGGCATGGATTTCGCCATACTTGATGCGGAGATCAAGACGATCATTGGCTGTGAACGATCCGAACCGCTTGGTGAGTCCTCTGGTTTCCAAAATATAATCATCACGCCCTCTGATGAGGGCTGAATATTTCGGTCCAGCCGAAGACGGTTCTATAGACTCAGAAGTGTATGACTGCATTAGTTCAGCTCCTCCTTCCGTGTATCAATCATCCGGGCACTGCTTATGCATGACGATTGGCTGCACTTTTATAAGGCTTGCCTGTCGCTGCCGGCTGTCTTGCCTTACCTGAGAACCAGGCCAGTGCAAGCATGGTCAGAAGATAAGGAAACATCAGCATGAACTGGTAAGGAATCTCAATGCCAAAGGACTGGACGCGAAGCTGAAGCGCATCAGCTCCTCCAAATAATAAGGAAGCTCCCATTGTCCCCGCGGGTGTCCAGCGGCCGAAGATGACAGCCGATAGTGCGATAAAGCCTCTGCCCGCTACCATATTCTCCGTGAATTGATTCAGAATGCCGAGTGACAGCGCACAGCCTGCAAGACCTGCGAGCATACCGCCAATGAGACAGCAGGTATAGCGAACCCGATGCACCCTGACCCCGAGCGTATCTGTCGCAAGCGGGTTCTCGCCTACAGCGCGGACCGTCAGTCCCCAGCGGGTTCGGTATAAGACAACACTTGTGATCGGAACCAGTAAAAATGCGAGGTAAGCCAGCAGATTTTGCTCAAATACAGCGGGGCCGATCCAGGGTATATTCTGCAGAAGTGGGATATGAGGCACGGGAACCGCTTCAACCTGAATTGTTTCTGTACCCATCCCCAGAAGACTCCTGCCAAAGACTGTTGTCAGACCAAGACCGAGAAGATTCAGCGCCGTGCCGATGATGACCTGGTCCGCTCCGGTCGTTACAGTCAAGAAAGCGAAGATGATACCAACCAAGCCGCAGACCAGAACTCCAGCAGCAAGCCCGGCCCATACATTACCGCCATAGTACGCACCCACCACTCCAGCCAGCGCCCCGATCAGCACCATGCCCTCCATACCGATGTTCAGAATTCCACTCTTGGACATGAACAGCACTCCGATTGCAGCCAGAAGCAGAGGTATCGAGAGCCGGATTGCGGCAGCTGCATAACTGATCCACAGCTCTTCACCCATTTTTTCCGCCTCCTGCCTTGGACAGAGACACCTTGCCCGGATGAGCTCCAGCATGCGCACCTTCGAGTTTGTGCAGTATCCATTTAGTAATTTGACGTTTGTATTTGCCGAACCAATATCTGTTGCACACCACGATGATGATCATCAGTGCCTGAATGACGAGCACGAGCGAGGTTGAAGCACCGGTCACTCGCTGCATTGCATTCGCTCCGCTCTTCATCCCTCCGAACAATAGTGCCGATACCATATTGCCGAGCGGGTGCGTATTTCCAAGCAGTGCGACCGCAATTCCTTCATAGCCATAGCCTGGGGAAAAATTTTGCAATAGCCTGTGCTGAACACCGGCAATTTCGATGTATCCGCCGAGCCCGGCGAGGCCACCGCTGACGAGCATCACCATGACCATGTTCCTTCTCACCGGCATCCCCATGACTTTGGCCGCCTGTCCATTAAGTCCTGTGGAGCGAATCTCATAGCCCCAAGTCGTCCTGTGGAGCAGGAAGTACATAAGAATGGCAACGACAATGGCAATGATAAAACCATAATGCAGCCTGGACCCGAGCAATGTCGGCAGAACCGAGCTGTCTGGAAGGGGTGCCGATTGAGGCATGCTCCCATTCGGGTCCTTCAACGGGCCTGTGACCATATAGCTGATCAAATAGATCGCAATATAATTCAGCATAATGGTATTAATGATCTCGCTTGCTCCCCGGCCTACCTTGAGCAGTCCGGCAATGCTGCCCCAGATTGCTCCGCCAAGACAGCCGCACAAGAGAGAGAGCGGCAAATGCAAGAGAAACGGAGTACCAGCCGGCATAAGCAGGGCAGCCATCGCCCCTGTAAGGGCTCCGACGTAGATCTGACCCTCTGCTCCAATATTGAACAGCCCGCTTCGATAAGCAAAGCTGTAGCTTAGGCCCGCAAATAAGAGCGGGGTTGCTTTTACCAGGGTCTCTTTGATACTGTTCACACTGCCCGCTGCTCCCTGCCAGATCAGCCCGTATGCTTCGAGCGGTGATACGCTCGCCGCAGCCATCACGAGCCCGCCTGCAACCAGAGCCAGCAGAATGGCAAATGCATAGAAGATAACCTCCATCCCCCACTCTACGATTCTGGTCACCCACCTTCGCTGTGTCATCTCATCCCCTCCTTCTATAAGAAGACGTATTTAGCTGCGAACACTATAAGCAGGATAACGGTTCATCAGCTTCTCCCTTAGCCGATCCACCCTTGCTTGTGCCCGCCTGATGATCTCCTCCTCATCAACGAGCGTACAGCGTCCGGCTTCCACAACAATCTGTCCATTCACAAACACCGTATGTACATCGTTCCCATTGGCGTTGTAAACAAGTGCAGAGGAATAACGGTGAATCGGTGCAATATGGGCTTTTTGCATATCAATAATGACGATATCCGCCTTCTTCCCAGGCTCTAGCGAGCCCAAATCCTTCTCTCTGCCCATCGCCTTGGCTCCGCCGCGTGTACCCATTTCGAGCACCTCCATTGGAGGGAGCATTGTGGAATCCAGATGATGCACTTTATGCAGACATGCCGTGAACTTCAGCACTTCAAGATTATCCTGACAGTTGTTACTGCCCGGTCCATCCGTACCCAGCGCAACATTAATGCCTGCCTTTCGCATTTCAGGCACCCTTGCAACGCCGGAGGCAAGATACATATTTGATACTGGACAATGAATAATGGATGCCTGGTGCTTAGCAAGGAGTTCAAGCTCGCCATCATCGAGCCATATTCCGTGCACCACCTGAGTCCTTGGACCGAGCATGCCGACCGCTTCGACCAGCTCCAGATTCCGAAGTCCAAACCGGGACAGCGTATTGTCAATCTGATCGCTCGTTTCGGCGACATGAATATGCGTGATCAAGTTCCGGTCCAAGCTGAATCTGGCCGCCCGTTCAAGGAATGGTCTGGAGCATCCGTACAGATTTAATGGACCCATAGCAATCTCGATACGTCCTGTTCCTTCCCCCTGCCAGCGGTCGAGCAGCGCTGCTGTACGCTCGAAGATGACGTCCTCTTCTTCTCTCAGCCTCGGCTCGTAGCTCAGATCCACTCCCCCGCGAGCCAGATGCCCGCGGATCCCTGATTCCACCATGGCCCGGAGTACATTCTCCGTGTTCTCCTCGTAGGTATGGATGTAATGGTGATCCATGATGTATGTAGCGCCTGACTTTAAATTTTCAATACATCCAATCAGTGCAGCCAAATAAAAATCCTCGGCTTCCATGGCAAGCGATCCCGGCCATATCACCTGCCGCAGCCACTCGGACAAGGGATGGTCATCTGACACGCCGCGAAGAAAGGTCTGAAATAGATGCGTGTGTCCGTTAATCAGACCAGGAATGACCGCTTTGCCCCCGGCATCTATTTTCCGATCTGCCTCCAGCAGATGACGGATGCTCCCTTCCTCCATAGGCCATGCTCCTGTCTCTACAATCTGGTCATGCTGGATGTATACATAGCCCGGAGAATACACTTCATTGTCCACATTCATCGTAAGAATCGTGCCGTTATATATAAGCGTTGTACTAATGCTGATCACTTCCCGCCTTATGTTAGTATTTATTACATTTCTGTGAATTGATCTCATCATAAAGGATTGAATATTTCATTGTCATTGGCTATAGTAGACTAAAACATTTTAAATCATTGGTTAAGATAACTATTTTCTAGAAAAAACCTAACGCATACCTGACACATATACCCAAAAAAAGTATTCTCTTCGCCTCCCAAGCTTTCTTGAAGTAACCATCTTCACTCAAGGCCCTTTCCTTTTCACCGGATTGAACTCTGATTGAGCTGTACAATTTTATATATTTGATACCTTTGGAGGTAACCTCATGAAAATATCCGATCTGCTCGACATTCCCATGCTCGCCAGCTCCCGGGTAACCGCCGGCCGCGAGGGACTTTACCGTGCTGTATACTCGGTCAATATGATGGACTCTCCCGACATCTTCGAATACTTAAAGCCTAATGAGCTCCTCCTTACTACCGGATATGCCATCAAAGACAAGCCTGAGATATTGACGCAGCTGGTCACGAGGATGGCTGAGCTGGGCTGTGCCGGACTTGGCATTAAGACAAAGCGGTATCTTGATCACATTCCTGAAGAAGCCAAGGAGGCCGCCGACCGTCTTCAATTTCCACTGCTGGAGCTGTCGCTCGACTGCGCTCTCTCCGAAGCGCTGCATCAGCTGCTGGCCCGCATTATGGAATCCCGAACAGAGGAGATGCGATATGCGCTTGAGAGCCATCGTTACTTTTCCGACATTCTTCTGGAAGGCAAAAGCCTCCAAACAATTCTGGAGGAGCTCGCAAGGCTCCTCTCCTATCCTGTACTGCTTGTAAACCGCAGCTTGGAGCCTTTCGCTACATCATCCGGATTTGGAACTGCCTATTCCTCGCTCCTGCAAAATATCTCGAACTGGCTGCCGTCGATACTGCATGAAGCCCGCTCTCCCAGCATTCCGCTGCCACCCAGCAGTGCTGTTCCTTTTTCCTATTTGCTCCAATATCCGATCCAGACGGATCAGTCCCAAGGATACCTGCTGTCCTTTACGAACCAGTATCCTGTCAGTACGCTCTCCTTGCTGACCCTCGAACAGGCAGCGAACGTGATCAGCTTCGATCTACTGAAGCGCCAGGCTGTCAAGGAACGCTCCCGCCGCTACAAGAACGACTTCTTCGGCGACCTTGTGGATGGACTGATCTCAGATAAGCAGGACCTGATTCACCGCGGGCGCAGATATGGACTCAGCGAGCAGCGCTCCTATTACTGTGTTGTGCTGAAGAAGGATGCACCTCTCCGCAGCCGCAATAGCTTCAGCTCCTATTCACCAATGCTGCCGAATGACTCCATCGGGGGGCGCACAGCTTCAATGAAGGAGGATCTGTATGAGCTCGTTAAAGGGGAATCCAAGGCAAGCGACTTCTCATTCATTCTTTTTTCCAAAAATGACGCCGTCGTCATGCTGCTTCCAGTGCATACCCTTGAGGAAGCTGCCCTTGACGAGCACCAGCTGCCTGAACGTCTTCTCGCGTCACGCCTGCAGCAGATGATTCATTCGCTCTGGTCCCAGCATGAAGTATCGCTGTCCGTCGGCGTCAGCAATACCGCAGATGAGCTGTCCCAACTGCCGCGAGCTTACCAGGAAGCACTTGATGCATTGCAGACGGGCCAGCACAGCCAGCAGCAGCGCTACGTGCAGTTCTATCATGTCAAGGAGTTATCTGACCTGTTGCGGATGCTTCCGCAGGAGGATCTGCAGGAGTTTATCAAAGAAACGTTCGCACACCTGCTCTTTCTGGAGGACAAGGAACGCGGAGAGCTATTGAAGACGCTGCGGAGTTTTTTAGATAATCACTGCCATATTGCCGATACGGCCAAGCAATTGTACCTTCACCGGAATACGGTGATTTACCGACTGGACAAATGTGAGCAGCTGACAGGCCGCTCCCTGCGCCTGCCTGCCAACAGCCTGCGCTTTCGAGCAGCGTTTTTAATGGAGGAGTTATTAAATTAATGCCCCATTATATGGGTTGTTTACCAACTTTCAATCCTATAAAATGAAACCAGTGTGGTTATATCCATTACATAAGGTCATAATCAGAATTGGAGGCTTACTTACAACATGTCTATATTCAGCACATATGTTCATAAGAAATCGATGTTTAATCGAATTTTATCAGCCATACTTGTTACCTCTGCATTACTATCACCGTCAGTAGGCATATCGCCGGTTCAGGCTGCTTCCGCAGCTGCCGCCACGACCAAGCCGGCTTCCATTACAGTCGACAGCGAGTCTGTCACGTGGGAATACGCCCCTTTTGTTGAGAAGGGAACGACCTATGCTCCCCTTAGACAGGCGGCCGCTGCTCTCGGCGGGCAAGTGAAATGGAACCAAGCCAAACAAACGGTGGAAATTTATAATCATGGCGATACCATTACACACCGTGCGGGAACCAACGTCATTCAAATCAATGACGATCGGCTCATGCTCCCTGCTCCATCGAAGAATATGAGCGGCACACTTATGATTCCGCTGCGTACCCTCTCGGATGCGATGAAAGCAGGGCTGCAGTTAACGAATACCTCTTCCCAGATGATCATCACCCTGCAATCAGATTCGTCGACGATCATGAGTAGTGATTCAGCTGCAATCGATCAGTATCTTAAGGAGACCAAATACTCAGGCATAGCGCTTGTGGCGAGTAATGGAGACATTCAATTGAGAAAAGGCTACGGATTATCGGATATCAATTCCCTTGTTCGCCCGGATCAAAAATCACGCATTGCCTCCATCACCAAAGGCTTTACAGCCGCAGCCATCATGCAGCAGGTTCAGCAGGGAAATATTTCGCTTGAAGACCCTGTTTCCAAATACGTATCCGGCATTGACCGCGGTAATGAGATTACCATTCATATGCTGCTCTCACATACTTCCGGGCTTCCTTCCAATTTTACGCGTGAGGAAGGGATTACTATGGAGGATACACTTGCGGAGATTCGTACGAAGAAGCTGATGGCAGAACCGGGTGCTGAATACCGTTACAGCAATAACGGATACATTTTACTTGCTGCTATATTGGAGCGTGTGTCGGGCAAAGAGTACGGCGCATATCTTCAAGAGCAATTCTTTAAGCCGATTGGCATGAAGAATACAGGTACGGCAACCCCTTCTACCAAAACAATGAAAGGCTATACGGATCAGAAGGGTACATGGGCCGAGGCCAGCTATTATGTTTCCCAATCCGGAACCGGTACACTGTATTCTACAGTTGATGATCTGCTGAAATGGGATCAGGCTCTACGGGGTAACAAAGTGCTGTCCGAGGAAATTCAAGAGACCATGTACACGCCTTACTCTGATCGAAACTATGGATACGGCTGGATGGTCAGTGAAACAGATGAAGGCATGGTCGTATTCCATAACGGCAGTGGTACAGGCTACTCTACAGGTATTTCGCGTAATCTGGATAACGGCATAACGATCATCCTGCTCGGCAACCATGCCGGAATGGATATGACAGGCATGCTCAATCATATACAGGAGATGGCACTCAAGCTATAGACATTAATTTTAGGTCAGACCAACTGAATAGAGGTGTCACTAGTGTTTAATAAACCACAGATGGATCATATTGAGATCATCGGAAGCATAGCCGAACAGCATATGGATAGTGCAGCAAGAGCAGATGAGCAGAATGAGCTGAACTACGCACTGATCGGAGACCTGCTGGCAGCAGGCTACCACACCTATTCTGTTCCCAAGGAGTATGGAGGGCTGGGCGTATCTCTCTCCGATTTTCTGCAGTGTCAGGAGCGTATCGCCATGGTGGATGCCGCAACAGCTCTCGCCATTGGATGGCATCATATTACGGTATTCAACGTAGGACAGAACCAGCTATGGGATGAAGCGTCCTTCCATGCTTTATGCAGAGCCGTTATATCGGAAGGCGCCTTGGTTAATGCAGCAGATTCGGAAAAGGCGACGGGAAGCCCTTCACGTGGTGGGAAGCCGCAGACCTCTGCAGAGAAGACTTCGGATGGCAATGGCTATGTGCTGACAGGGCGGAAGACATTTACGTCGCTATCAACGGCACTTCATTATTATGTCGTATCGGCCACAGATTCGGTTACTGGTGAAGTTGGTGAATATCTGGTTCATAAAGATATGCCAGGTGTAAGTATTGAGCCCACCTGGAACATGACAGGCATGCGCGGGACGGCCAGCCATGATCTTGTGCTAAACCAAGTGCAGCTGCCTGAAAATGCGCTGGTTCGAAGACGCCCTGCAGGGAAGAAATCCATTCGTCCCAACGCCTACTTGCTTAACATTCCAGCCGTATATCTTGGGATCGCCCAGGGGGCAAGGAGAGAAGCGCTTCGTTTCGCTGCGGCATATCAGCCGAATAGCCTGGCCCATCCCATTATCGAGCTGCCTCACATTCAGCATAAGATTGGGCAGCTCGAGATGGAGCTGACGACAGCCCGTCATTTTTTGTACAGTGTAGCGGCTAGATGGGAGCAGCTGGAGCGGCCTTTGACAGACAGCGACTTGGCCGGAATCGCTCCCGATCTTGGCGCAGCCAAGACCTTTGCCGTTCAGAATGCACTCTCTATTGTAGATACAGCGATGCGGATTGTCGGAGTTCACAGTCTGGCCAGCTCCCACCCGCTCTCACGTATGTATCGTGATGTAAGATTCGGACTCCATAATCCGCCGATGGACGACGCCGTTTATCAGATGCTGGCCAATCGCGCCATCAGTGAAGTTCCCTTAAGCTAAATTTTCAAATGAAAAAAGAAGCTACGAAACACTGCCTTCCGCCTAAAGCTGGCATGTGATTCGTAGCTTCCTATCATTCTTCTCGCCTGATATTATTTTCTATTAGATATAGCTGGCAGCAACACCGTAAGCTTATCCTGATTTTTGCTCATATTACTAGTTTTCACTACCAACCTAACCTGAACCTTCTACTCATCCCATATTTTTATTTAATTTGGCTGTTTCGTATTTATCCCAGCCCACCATATTCTCTAAAATAATGACTAGCACTACACCTATGACAAGTCCATTGGACAACAGGGGCGTAAGCAGTGGAGGAAAGTCTCTAAAAGCAGAGATCGGTATGTTCATGATGCTTATTCCAACAAGTACAGGCAGCGCCACCCGATAGATGGTCTTCGGATTAAATACCGCGCCTTGGAACGTTCGAATGGCTGTACCGAACATTTGGAGATACGCGGCAAACAGTACCGCATTTCCAACCGTTAGAGGCAGCTGAGCCAGCCAGCCGCTTAACGAAGGAAACACCCCGACGATAATAAACATTAGGGATCCAGCTAGTAAGGCCGCACGCCGGAGAACCTTTGTATTTTCCAGAAATCCGATCGAGGACGCAAATGTGCCAAAAGGAATCAATCCCAGGCATCCTCCGAGCACCGAGAATACATTGGTGAATATAAACGCTCTTTTGTATTGCCCCGGTGTTGCTGTTCGATTGAATAATTCCCCTGCAGCGGTTAGGCTCGTTAACGTATTCGTCATGTTCACAAGCCCGGCAAGCAGCCCAACCATTATAATCCCTGGCTCTAACCCAAAATTACCCCAGGGCATCCACTGCCATAGTGAAGCACTACCAGCTGAGCCCCCTGTAGAAGCAGCAGATGCAGCCGATCCTGAATTTTGACCAAACAACACCGCATAGGCTATCCAGCCAATCACAATTCCTCCAAGGAGCGAGAACTGTCCCCATTTCCCTCTGCCTTTGAGATGAATAACAGCGACCACCAGAATAATGACTAGCGATAGTCCGGCCAGGGGCAGATTCCATGTACCGCTCTGATCATAGCCGATCATGCCTTTGAAGAACGTATTAGCCAACTGAAACGTAAGCAGCAACAGATACACGCCCATTACGATCGGAGTAAACACTCGCTGCAGGATGCGGATAAAGCCGCACATCGCCAAAATAATGACCATCACACTGGACAAAATAAATCCGCTCATCAAACTCGACCCTACTGTTGCGAGATCCATTCCCATTGCAGGAGCAGACGCACAAATACTAAGCACCACACCCCACCACACGCCGGCAGGTCCATCCATGAGCGCATATCGGTGTCCCCATATCACCTGGACGATACATAGCAGCCCCGTCAAAATAAAAGAACGCTGCATCGAAGCAGCAATCTCTTCAGGTGGGAGCCCTAGCGCATGACCAATCGATAGCGGCACCATCACGGTATTGGTAAACAAAAAGAAAAGCCACTGCACACCGGCAAGCAGCACATTCAATGAGAACCTCGATTTGAGCTCCTGGAGTAAATAGCTCGGTCTGAGCTCAACACCAGATCCTTTCTGGCGTAGTTCAGAAATTGTAATCATTGACCTTAACTCCGCACTCGTTGTCTGATTCTTCTCAAGTTCGACTTCGTTTTTTTCTGCGATCTTATCCAGCTTCGTATTCAAACCTTTGTTTAGATGCTTCTCTTTATCTTTCATTTCACATTTCGTTATGGGTTTCTTATCGGTACTCATTATTAAAACCAGCTTTCAAATTTTCAATATATCCAGTTCCTTGATAATCTGTTTCTCCTGTACTTTGCAATCATTGGTCCTATTACTTAGCACCAGCCTTCTCCAGGATTGTAATCATGTCTTTAAAATCTCGGCTCTTCGCATGCGCCAGGGGCGTTACACCTTGTCCATCAGCCAGGTTTACATCCGCCCCATGTTCAACGAGCAGCTTCACAATTTGAGTGTGCCGTTCTCCGCCATCTCCTAAAATAACCGCCTCTAACAGCGCGGTCCATCCGAGATTGTTGATATGATCAATATCTACATCCGAATGCTTAAGCAGATACTCGACAATCTGGACATGACCTCGATCTGCCGCAGGTATTAATGCCGTGCCTCCGAACCGGTTCGTTAGTGTTGTGTCTGCACCTGCTTCAACCATCAGTTTCACAATCTCTGGTCTGCCTTCAGCTCCGGCATAGAGAAGAGCGTTGTCACTACGCTGATCTCGCAGGTTCAAGTCTGCCCCTTTCTGGATAAGAGCCTCTACCGTATCAGGCTTATTTCCATATGTCGCTGCAAGGATCGCCGTTCTTCCTCGATCATCCGTAACATTAATATCAATACCTTGCTCCAGCATGGTAAGAACCTTGTCGGTATCTCCAAGCTCTGCTGCATTTACAAAATCCATAGAGTTCACTTGATCATCCTCCTGACGATGATTCTTATTGTTATTTTGCTGTGCTCCTGCGTTGAAAGAAACCTCAGATTCAATGGCGCGATCAGATGTGCCCGAATTCATAGATTGATCTGCTTGTGTATCAGAAACAGGTTGTGCCTCTTGCTGAGATTTTTCTGAATTGCCATCCATTGCACAGCCTGAGATCAACATCATCATAACTAATATTGATAAGGAAGCCTGTAATAACCTCACATCATCCCTCCACCACTGTGCTATGTTTTTATGGTATCATGGGACATACTATATTAAAAATATTTAAAACCTTGCTAAAGTATAGGATTATCATATAGATAAGGATGAGGAGTTTAGTGGATGGATATTAAGCAGCTACGTTATTTTATTGCCTTGGCCGAAGAATTGCAGGTTACCTCAGCAGCGCATAGACTTCATATGTCACAGCCTCCACTGAGCCAGCAGCTGAAGCTGATGGAAACAGAACTCGGTGTCCCTTTGTTCTATCGAAACGGGAGACAATTAGAGCTTACTGCCTCAGGCAAGACGCTATATGAGCATGCGTTAACCATCACCCGCTTGATGGAAGAAGCCACAGCAGAGGTACAGGAATCGGGTCTTGGGGTCAGAGGAAAATTATCTATTGGCATCAATACACTGTCTGATGAGAAGCTGCCGAAGGTACTGAGTACTTTTCGCACCCTCTATCCGAAAGTTACCTTTAAAATTCAACAGAACGAAACCAATACACTTGCTAAGCTAATCAAAGAAAGGGTACTTGATCTAGCCATTATACGCCTTCCCATCGCACTAGAGGATTTTGACTATGAAGTACTTGGCACGGAGCCTCTATATTTTGTTACGGGAGCTCATCAAGCAAACGCAGATCCGTTAAACCATGAATCCGTGGTTTCCATCCCTTATGAGAGGGTGTCACAGTATCCATTAATCCTGCCAAGTACAGAAGGACTGGGCTTATATCACTTGATCCTGGATCAGTTTCACAGTCGAGGCCTGTCGCCTGTAATCATAGGAGAATGCTCTGATATTGGAATGCTCGTTGAACTCGTCGCTTCAGGGTTCGGCTCTTCGATCCTTCCTAGAAGCTCCTTACATCGATATAAAGGCGAACAGATCCTCACTTATCAAATTGCGGGACCTCAGGAAACGTCTAGTTCGGCTGTCATTTGGCTCAAACAGCACTACCTTAGCAAAGCTGCTCAGAAGCTCATTGGTCTGTACAAAACTTTGTGAGTCTCCTGGTGAATAGTAATTATGAGCAGTAATAAACCATCGCAGTATCATAGTGAAACAGACCTGAATTGTTTAAGACTCACAAATCTCTGGCCTCACTACCTTATCCCCGCTTCGTACACTATCCAATGCCTTGTGTGTGTTCCACATCGGGGATAAGGTTTATGGTTATCTATGCGATAGCTTGCTCCTAGCTCCGACTAGTTAATTTATTTTCTAATATATTCTAATGCTATGCACAAAAAAGCCTTCCGCATAAAGCGAAAGGCTCCTTTTAAGTAAGCGGGTGATGGGAATCGAACCCACGCTACCAGCTTGGAAGGCTGGAGTTCTACCATTGAACTACACCCGCAAAATATATGAAATCGGGATGACACGATTTGAACATGCGACCCCCTGGTCCCAAACCAGG